>NZ_DASZKT010000031.1:0-2174 GCF_035552695.1 Actinospica sp. | reverse complement strand
CCGCTACGGATCCGCCGCACGAGTGCCTTAACCGGCGGCTGCCTGTGCGACGTGCCTAGCTCTCGCGCCGCCGCGAGAGCGGCGACCTGCTCCTGGCGGACCTTCGTCGGGCCGCTGCCGAACCGCCCGTCACCGGGCTTGAGGGTCTCTGGAATGACGATCCTGGTCACGGGGCTAGCCTAACGCGGGCCGCCAACCGTTTATGGCAAGGCCTCAGCCGCGCCGGCCACGTCCCTGACCGGGCGCGGGGCGGGGCCTATGTAGCGGGCCGACGGGCGGATCAGGCGGCCGGTCCGCTTCTCCTCCATGATGTGCGCCGCCCAGCCCGCGGTCCTCGCGCAGGTGAACATCGCGGGCGTGATGTCCGCGGGTACCTGCGCGAAGTCCAGCATGATCGCGGCCCAGAACTCGACGTTCGTCTCAAGTACGCGGTCAGGGCGGCGGGCGCGCAACTCGGCGAGCGCGGCCGTCTCCAGGGCGAGCGCGACCTCGTACCTGGGCGCGCCAAGCTCCTTGGCGGTGCGCCGCAGCACCCTGGCCCGGGGGTCCTCCGCCCGGTAGACGCGGTGGCCGAAGCCCATCAGGCGGCCGTGCGCGTCGAGAACGGACTTCACGTACCCCTCGGCGTCGCCGCTGCGCTCGACTTCCTCGATCATGTAAAGCACGCGCGCGGGGGCGCCGCCGTGCAGCGGCCCGGACAGCGCGCCGACCGCGCCGGACAGCGCGGCGGCCACGTCGGCCCCGGTGGAGGCGATCACCCGGGCGGTGAACGTGGAAGCGTTCATGCCGTGCTCGGCGGCGCTCACCCAGTAGGCGTCGAGCGCCTTGACGTGCCTGGGGTCGGGCTCGCCGCGCCAGCGGACGAGGAAGGCCTCGGCGGCGGTCTTCGCCTCGTCGACGTGCCTTTGCGGTACCGCGGGCTTGCCCGCGCCGCGCGCGGACCGCGCGATGATCGCGAGCAGCTGCGCGCAGGTCCGGCCGACGTCCTCGCGCGCCTGCTCCGCTGAGATGTCGAGCAGCGGGCGCAGGCCCCAGCGGGCGCCGAGCGCCGCGACGCCGCTCTGCGCGTCCACCCGCACGTCGCCGGTGCTCACCGGCTGGTCGAGCGGCTCGGCCGACGGCAGGCCGGGGTTGAACGCGTTATCGACGAGCAGCCCCCAGACGTTACCGAAGGGCACGTGGCCGGCGAGTTCCTCGATGTCGACGCCCCGGTAGCGGAGTGATCCGCCTTCCTTGTCGGGCTCCGCGATCTTGGTCTCGAACGCCACGACGCCTTCGAGGCCCGGCTTGAAATCAGACATCGGCCTCTGGTCTCCTCCCGGTTGGGATGTTGAGTCGCTTGATTCAAACCGCGGTGGCCGTGGGCCGGACAGGGCGGGCGCGTGTAAAAATCTGCGTTTATGAACAGGATGTTGAATCCAGAGATGCTTGACAGCTCACCGTTCCGACAGTTCACGCTCTGGTTCGACGAGGCGGTCAGCGCCGGGCTGCCCGAGCCGCACGCGATGGTGCTGACGACGCTCGGCGTCGGGGAGGGCCCGCACGCGCGCACCGTGCTACTCAAGTCGCACGACGACACGGGCTTCACGTTCTACACCAACCGGACCTCGCGCAAGGGCCGGGACCTGGCCGCCGATCCGCGCTGCTGCGCGCTGTTCCCCTGGTACGGCCTCGGCCGCCAGGTGACCGTGGAGGGCGTGACGCGGCCGCTGAGCATGGCGGAGAGCGAGCCTTACTACCACTCGCGGCCCTGGCTGTCCCAGATCGGCGCGTGGGCGTCGCGCCAGTCCTCCGTCCTCGCGTCCCGGGCCGAGCTCGACGACCGGGTGGCCGAGCTGTCCGCGCGGTGGCCGGAAGGGAGAGAGGTCCCCATGCCCGACTTCTGGGGCGGGTACCTGATCGTGCCCGACCGGATCGAGTTCTGGCAGTCCCGGCCGAACCGGCTGCACGACCGGCTGAGCTACCGGCGCTCGGGTGACGGCTGGGCCATTGAACGGCTGTCGCCCTAGGGCGCGCCAGCGAGGGTCTTCTTAGGTTTCTCACGGTGGTGGCGCGAGCGCGTAGCATCACTGTTGGGAGGAAGGTTTCAGTGACTGCCCATGGGCTTATCGACACCACGGAGATGTACCTCCGCACGGTGTTCGAACTTGAAGAGGAGGGGATCGTCCCGCTGC
>NZ_DASZKT010000030.1:0-1655 GCF_035552695.1 Actinospica sp. | reverse complement strand
CTCAAGGGGCTGCCGCTCACCTACAACAGGGACCTGCAGGAGGACAAGGAGCCGGTGTTCGACGCCGTCGACACGCTGCTCCTCGTGCTGCCGGCGATGGCCGGCCTGATCGCGACCCTGCGGGTCAACGCGAAGCGGCTGCGCGAGCTCGCTCCCGCCGGGTTCACGCTCGCCACCGACCTGGCGGAGTACCTGGTGCAGCGGGGCGTGCCGTTCCGCGAGGCCCACGAGATCGTCGGCCACCTGGTCGTGTGGTGCCAGGTGAACGACGTCGCGCTCGACGAGGTGAGCGACGAGGACCTGGCCAAGGTTTCGCCGCACCTGACACCCGACGTCCGCGCGGTGCTCACCGTCGAGGGCGCGCTCGCCGCGCGCAAGGGCTTCGGCGGCACCGCCCCCGAGCGGGTAGCCGAGCAGCTCGTCGCGCTGCGAGCCACGGTCGACGACGGCGCGGCCTGGGCCGCGGCGGGCGGCGCCTGACTGCTGTCAAGACCCCCGCTGGTAGCGGCGGCGAGCCGGCTACGGGCGGCCCGCTGCCACAACCACCCCGCACCAGGGAGAGCGACATCGGCCACGTGACGGACCTGCTCGCGCGAGAATTCTTTGACCGGCCGTCCGACGAGGTGGCGCCGGCCTTGCTCGGCTGCGTCCTCGAGCACGAGACGGCAGAAGGCCTGGTCGCGGTCGCGCTGACCGAGGTGGAGGCCTACGCGGGTGAGACCGACCCCGCGTCCCACGCGTACCGGGGCATGACCGGCCGTAACGCCGTGATGTTCGGTCCGCCTGGTCACGCCTACGTCTACTTCACGTACGGCATGCACTTCTGCGTCAACGTCGTCTGCATGCCCGAGGGCGTCGCACGCGCGGTGCTGCTGCGCGCGGGCCGGGTGGTCGCGGGGGAGTCCGTGGCGCGGCGCAGGCGCGCCAGCCGCCGCGCGGATAGCGGTCAGCCGAGCGTCATCGGCGAACGGGACCTCGCCCGCGGCCCGGCGCGCCTCTGTCAGGCCCTGGCGATCGACCGCACACAGAACGGTGCCGATCTCTGCTCCCCAGCCTCAGAGCTTCGTTTGCGCCCCGCGGACACCGGCCCCCAGGCGGGCGCGGCTCGTGAGCCTGGTGGGGTGCCCGCCATCGAGGCAGGGCCGCGCGTTGGGATAAGCGCGGCCGCCGACATCCCGTGGCGCTTCTGGCTAGCCGACGACCCCACGGTGTCGGCTTACCGCCCGTACAAGCGCAGAAGCCGCTAGCGGTGGACGCACCAGGGGCCACGTCAGTCACAGAGCTAACAAAATCAGTTTGGGCAGGTTAGAACCGGTATGCCGACGGGGTAGAACCCTCGATTTGACGGGGGTTCCCGCTACCCGTAGAGTTCATCTTGCCCCGAGGGGGACGGAACGCCGGAAGGCGGGCCGGGACCCGGGGAGCCGCCTAGGAATCAACTTCCGAAGGTCTTGCGTGTGCCCACAGCGGCCACCAGGCTGAAGGAGGGTGACCCGTGGCGTCTGGAGAGACCGCCGCGTCGCCTTCGCAACCTTCCGGAAAGCTTCTGGAAACGAAGTTGACACGAAAGAATCTCTGGAGTAAGGTTTAAGGGTTGCCCCGGAGGGGAACGCAAGTTCCTCCAAAGGTGAGCATCTGTTTCTTGAGAACTCAAC
>NZ_DASZKT010000029.1:0-152664 GCF_035552695.1 Actinospica sp. | reverse complement strand
GAACGACACGATCGGAGTGGCGCCGTCCGCCTTCGCCGTCGCGATCTCCTGATCCATCGCCGGATCACCGGTCACCGCCAGCGTGTCCCCCCAGATCGGCGAACACCCCGCACTGATCACAAACGCCGCCGTATACGACTTGAGCCCCGCCTGGGCAGCCGAATTCAACATCGACTCCTGATTATTCGACATATCCACATACGGCGCGACCTTACCCACCGAACCACCGCCCACCGTGCCGGTTCCCGTGGGTGTCGGGCTGGGCGACGTGGAGGGCGAGTTGGTGGCCGTCGGCGTGGACGACGTGGTCGGGCTGCCGGTCGAGGTGGTACCGGCAGTCAGCGAGAAGTCGTCCGCGTGGTACGTGGGCTGCGCGTACCAACCGTGGATGTAGATCGTCAACGAGGTCTGCGAAGCGCCCGTGGTAAGCGACATCGAGAGCTGCTGCCAACTCGTCGCGGACGGCGTCCACGTGTCGCTGCCGCCGGTGTCGCCGAGGTAGACGTACGAGCCCTCGACGTAGGCGGAGAGGGTGTAGGTGGTGTTCGCCTGGACGCTGACCGTCTCGGTGCACTGAGCGTCGTCCGACGAGGTCGGCGCGCCCGCGAGCGCGTACGAACCGGAATGCACCGGGCTCGTGACGACGCTCCCGGTACCGGAATCGCAGGTCCAGCCGGACAGGTTGCCGGATTCGAACCCGGCGTTGCCGACCAGGTTGGTGGCCGCCGCGGAGGCGGCGCCGGTGGACAGATAGAGCGTGGCCGGCACGACGAGCGCCGCGGCGGCGGCTCCCACGGCGAGCCGGAGCGAGCGGCGGGGTCTTCTTGTCTGCATGGGTCGGTCGCACTCCCTTGGGCCGAGGAACGAGTGGGTGGTCTAGTCCTCTTCGTATGGTCTAGTCCAATCGGTCCGAGCTGACAAGATGTTCCGCCCGTCCGGTTTGCGATCTTCGTCCGGGGATGTTGACCTTGACTCGGCGACCGGGACCAGCGAAGGGATGCGGATGACGGAGTCGGACGCGGACGAGGTGAGCACCGGCGAGTTCGCCAGGCTAAGCCGGCTCTCGCCCAAGGCGCTGCGCCTCTACGACCACGCGGGAGTGCTCGAACCGGTCCGTGTGGACCCCGTCACCGGCTCCCGCCAGTACACCCGCGGCCAGGTCGAGCGCGCGTTCCTGGTGTCCTCGCTGCGCCAGGTGGGCATCCCGCTGACCGAGATCAAGTCCGCGCTCGACGAGGAGGGCACGCTCGGCGCCGACCGGATCGCCGCCTTCTGGGCCGAGGCCGAGGCCGAACACGCCGCCCGCAGACGGCTCGTCGGCTCCCTCATCGAACGCCTGCGCGGCAACGCGTCCGCGACCTCCATGGCCTACGCCGTCTCCACGAGGACCCTTCCGGACCGCAGCGTATTGACCCAGACGAGGCATCTGCACGTCGATGAGCAGACCGCCGTCCGCGAGGAGTTCGTCGGCAACCTGCGGCAGGCCGGCGTCAAGCCGCTGCCCGGCGCCGTCGGTGCCCCCTTCATCATCTACTACGGCGACCTCAGCGCGGACAGCGACGGCCCGATCGAATGGTGCTGGCCCGTCGCCGCCGACCGCGCCCAGGACCTGGCCCGCCGCTTCCCGGACCTCACCCTGCGCACCGACCCGGCGCATCAGGAGGCTTACGTCCACTACGGCGCCACCACCCTGCTGCACGCCGCCCGCATCGTCCTCGCCGCCGAGAGCCTCCTCGCCTGGGCCCGCGACCAGGACCGGCAGACCGTCGGCCCCCTCCGCCTCGTCTACCTCGAGGCGAACGGCGAGGGCTCGGTCCCCGACTGCGACGTCGCGGTGCCGCTGAAGTAGCGCGAAAATCGCCGAACTCGAAGTACTCTCTCATTCCGAGTGGCCAAAGTTCACAGCTCCCGCCGCCTGCCGGATCCCACGGCCCGGCGCACGCCATGGTGCGTAGATGAACCGTTATCAGGTGCGGGCAGCCTTCGTGGCCGCTCTGAGGGTGAGGATGAGTATGAGCGAGCAGATCGGCTTCGCCGCGTACGTCGCGGGGCACGCAACGTGCTGAAGCATGCTGTCGAACACATCCACGCCTTGCCAGACCTGGCGCGGCGCGTGGAGATGAGGGCGGCCGCGCGCAGGCGCACTGCCCGATGGAGCGCGGCCGGAGCCGCCGCACTCGTCGTGATGGGGACTACCGCGGGTGTCCTGACGTTCGGAAACGGCGGAGGCTCGGCGAGTAGCTCGCCCACCTCCGCATCGAATGCGGTACGGGTTCCGTCCTGCGCGTCGAATTCGGACGCATACGCCGTTACCGCTGCTCCGACCAAACCTTCCGGTCCGGTAGTCGCGGACAGCCCTGCTGCGGCTCTGATCTGCCGCTTTGGGGCGGGCGGAGCCCTGGCCGGCTCGGCGACGGTGACTGATCGAACCAAACTGACCACGCTTCAGAAGGCCCTGAACGCGAGTAAGCCCTATTTCGGTCCGATGTACTGCTTGGCGGGGTTCGGTAATGCGGCGTTCGTGTTGATCTACCCCGGTGACCAAGCCGACCTCGTAGTCGACTACAACCCGGCATGCGCCGAGCTGTACACCAAAGCCGGGACCTACCTCGTCGGCAGTGATGTCAACCAAATGGTCACCAGCCAGACGGGAAGCTGGCAGAGCACCGCGAGCTCGACGCCGGGCGCGCACTAACCCTGACGCGCTGCTGAAGGCGACCGGATTCGGCCGCCCTCAACAGGATGCAGCACGCAGCGTGTTACGCCCGGCCGCCGGTCGACGGCGGTCGGGCGGAGACGGATCTCAGGGCAGCGCCAGTTCGAACCAGACGCTCTTGCCGCCGCTGGTGCGGCGGGTGCCCCAGCGCTGGGAGAGGGCCTTGACGAGGTGCAGGCCGCGGCCGCCGTCGTCGTCGTGGTCGGCGGCGCGCAGTTGCGGGGTCTCGTCCGAGGTGTCGTAGACCTCGCAGAGCAGCGAGTTGTCTCTCAGGAGCCTGACACTGATCGGGCCGTTCGTGTACAGCAGCGCGTTGGTGACCAGCTCGCTCGCCAGGAGTTCGGCGGTCTCCTCGAGCTGGCTCAGGCCCCACTCGTTGAGGGTGCTGCGGACGTTCTTGCGCGCCCTGGCGACCGCGGGCAGTTCGGGCTCGACGGTCCACTGCGCGGTGGCGGTGGACGGGATGCCGCGGACGCGGGCGATGACGAGGGCGGCGTCGTCCATGGTGCGGTCGCCGCGGAGGCCGGCGATGACGGTGTCGGCGATCGCCTCGAGGGGGAGCTTGGCGTCCTTGATCTCGCGGACGAGGTCCTGCATGCCGTCGTCGATGTCGCGGCCGGGGGCGCGGCTCTCCACCAGCCCGTCGGTGCACAGCACGAGGAGGCTCTCGTCCTCGAACTCGATGTCCTTGCTCTCGAAGGTGTGGCCGCCGACGCCCAGCGGCACGCCGGGCGGGAGGTCGAGGATGGTGGTCTCGCCGTCCGGGGTGACCATCAGCGGCGGGATGTGGCCCGCGCGGGCCATCCGGCAGATGCGTGTCGACGGGTCGTAGACGGCCACCAGACACGTCGCGAACAGGACTTCGCCGTCGCCCAGGTGGTCCGCGAGCTCGTCGAGGTGGTGCAGCAGCTCGGCGGGCTGAAGGTCCAGTGCGGCAAGGGTTCTGGTCGCGGTACGCAGCTGGCCCATGACGGCGGCGGCGCGGATTCCGTGCCCCATCACGTCGCCCACGACCATGGCCACCCGCCCGCCGCGCAGGCCGATCACGTCGTACCAGTCGCCGCCGACGCCGGTCAGGTCGCTCGCCGGGAGGTAGCGGTGCGCCACGTCGACGCCGGTGTGGTCGCCGGAGTCCGTCGGCAGCAGCGAGCGCTGGAGCATCAGCGCGGTGTTGCGCTCGTGGCTGTAGAGCCTGGCGTTGTCCACGCACAGGGCCGCGCGCGCCGCGAACTCCTCACCGAGCACGGCCTCGCCGCCGGAGAACGGCCTGCGGTCCGAGCCGCGGGCGAACATCGCGATGCCGAGCACCGCGCCGCGCGCGACGAGCGGGACCACGAGCATGCAGTTGCCCACGAGGTGCGGCGCGGGGGAGGGGTCCTTGCCCGGCCACAGCTTCTGCGCCGCCGCGAGATCCAGCGAGCTGAGGGTGCGCGGACGACCGGTCCTGAGAACCTGGCCGAAGACGTTGTTCGGGCCGTGCAACACGGTCTCGCCCACCGGAAGCATCGCCTCGAGCGCCGGATCCTGCGCCTTCGCGGCGACCCGGCGCACCCGCAGCTCGTCGCCGTCGAGCCAGGGCGGCGGAAGTTCGAACTCGTCGACGACCGATTCCATCAGCACGACGGACGCGGTGTCCGCGAACCGGGGCACCGCGACGCTCAGCAGTTCCTCCGCCGTATGCGCCATGTCGAGCGTCGTGCCGATCATGGTGTTCGCCTCGGTGAGCAGCTGCACCCGGCGCATCATCGCGACCGAGGCCGCGTGCTCCTGGAACTGGCCGATGGCGGCGAGCGCGGCCTCGGCGGTGCCGAGCGGCGCGGGGCGCGCGGCGGGCACGGACTGGCCGACCCGGTCGGTGACGACGATGAGGGCCCCGGGACGTCCGCGGCGGTCCTGGATCGGCTGCCAGCCGCATTCCACGGGGTGCACGAGACCGTCGGCGTCGAGCAGCGGCAGCGAACCGGACCAGCTGCGTCCGGCCAGCACGGTGCCGAGCAGTTCGTCCAGCGAGGCGCGGTCTTCGGGGCGCACCATCAGGGTACGCATACGGCGGCCGCAGGCCCGGCCCGCCGAGAGCCCGAACAGCGCCTGGGCGCCGCGGCTCCAGCTGGTGATCCTGCCGTCCGTGCCCACGGTCAGGGTCGCCGGCCAGGGGCGCTGCGGGGCTACTGGGGTCTGTTCACCCCCGAACGCCCTGCTCCAGGGTGTTGCCCCCATTTCGAGCTCACTCTCGTTCGTCCAGGTGGGCGGTCGGAAGTATATCGTCCTGTCAGGGCCGTGAATCAAGGGAGGGCGCGGAATTAGCGCTCGACCGGGCACGGGGCGTGATCGGCCTAGCCCACACGCTCCCCATACCCGGTGCACACCACGCCCATCCGCCGATTATGGGGGCGCACGGGAGCGTACGGCGGTGTCATTGGAGGTAAACGTATCGTCCCCGCGCCGCCGAATCGAGCGGTACGGGGACGATACGGTGCATTCCGTGCGGGGAAACGAGATCCGGCTCAGCCCTCCGCAGCCGGAACCTCCGATTCCTCGCCGACGGATTCCGCCGTGGGGGCCGCCGCCCCCACCAGGACCGGTTCAGCCGCTGATGTGCTGAGCGTGTCGCTCGGATACACGACCTCGTCGTGGATCGCGAGGTCCCCGGTTTCGAGTTGTTCGTCCGTCAGACGCAGCTTGACGAACAGTCCGACGAATTTGAGGATCAGGAACGTGCACAGCGCGGTCCAGCAGATGACCGTGAGCGCCGCCCCGGCTTGCACCTCCAGTTGGTGCCAGGTGTGCGAGCCGTACAGCAGGCCGGTGACCGAGAACGGGGAGGACTTCGAGTCCCCGCCGAGGTACACCAGCACGTTCGGGTCCGCGAAGACGCCCACCAGCAATCCGCCGCAGAGCCCTGCGATGCCGTGTGTGTAGACGACGCCGAGGGTGTCGTCCACCTTGGCGAAGATCCACTTCTTGGACAGCTTGTACCAGCTGAGCCAGACGACCGCCGAGCTGATCACGCCGAGGCAGATCGCGCCGAGGCCGTTGACGTAGCCGGCCGCCGGGGTGATCGTCACCAGGCCGACGATCATGCCGTTGATCGAGCCGAGCAGCGTCGGCTTCTTCGACGGGCTGAAGAACATGTCCATCAGCAGCCAGGTCAGCAGCGCGATGGCGGTGCAGATGTTCGTGTTGACCACGGCCATGGCCGCGTCCGCGCCGGCGAAGTACGGGTCACCGCCGTTGAAGCCGTTCCAGCCGAGCCACAGGATACCGGCGCCGGTCGCGCACAGCAGCAGGTTGTTCGGCGCGCCGTGCTCGCGGTCCTTCTTCAGCCGCGGCCCGATCACCGCCGCCGCCACGAAGCCCGCGGTGCCCGCCGACAGGTGGATCACGTAACCGCCGGAGTAGTCCACGGCGCCCATGCCGGCCCAGAAACCGCCGCCCCACAGCATGAACGCGTCCACCGAGTAGACGATCGTGGTCCACAGCGGCACGATGATGATCCAGGCCTTGAAGCTCATCCGGCCGATCACCGACCCGAGCCACAGCAGCGGGGTAATCGCGGCGAATACGAATTGGAAGTAGAACAGCGCCGATTCGGAGAAATTGAAGGGCGGCATCAGGCCGGACAGCAGCGGGATCGAGGCTTGCGATTCCTGCCCGGCGCCGAGCGACGTCTTCGGCACGCCGACGAAACCGCTGTTGCCTCCCGCCACCGTGGTCTTGATCCATGGGCTGCCGAATCCCATGTTGAACGCCCACAGCGCCCATACCAGCAGTACCAGGGAGAATGCGCTGAAGGCCATCAGCATCGTGTTGACGGCCCATTTCTTCTGGACCAGGCCGCCGTACAGAACGGCCAGTCCCGGCAGGCTCATCAGCCCGACGAGGGTGGCCGCGGTCAGCTGCCAGGCGGCGTCCCCGGACGAATATCCGGTTGCCGGGTACGGGATGTAAGAGAGGTGCACTGTGCGCTCCGTTCGTCAGCTTCGTGAACGTGCATGGTGCGGTTGATCACGCGGAGAACCCGTGTGTGGCAAAGGGTTTCGCGATATTGCGCGCACCTTGACATCGCGCCGTGACACCCCGGTAGCGGATCTGTTTCGCGAATGCTACGAACTGCGCATGACCACAGGTGGACAGCCGTGACACGGCCGACGGCCCGGAATATCAGCCTTCGGATTCCGCCTGCGCGTACAGCGAGCCGACCCAGTCGCCGAAGTAGACCGAGTACGACACGTCCGGATCGTCGCCCCCGGCCTCATAACCGCCGATGACGCCCACCACCGTGCCGAGTTCCGTGTTCGAATCCACGGCCTGCAGGAAGGGCCCACCGCTGGTGCCGCCGGGATAGTTGTCGCAGTCGAACTGGAGCTGCGGCGTCGTCAGCGAGGAGTCGCTGAACTCGGCGGTGTAGTTCGTGCAGCTCACCGGCTGCTCGGTGGACTCCGGGTAGCCGACGACCTGTGTGAGATTCGTGTAACCCGGGGTCAGGCCGAGGTCGTCGCCGCCGACCATGTCCTGGATCTTCGTCCCGGAGCCCTCCTCGTGCACGACCAGGAAGGCCACGTCGTAGTTCGGATCGCTGCTCGAGGCCCACTGCGGCGGGACGATCACGGCGGACGGGATCCACACGCCGTACGGGTCCTGGCCGTCGTGGTAGCCGGGCACGAAGGCGATGTCCGTGTAGACGCCCGAGGAGTCGTACACGCAGTGCGCCGCCGTCACCACGATGTCGCCCTCGGGGCTGTTGACGACGCTTCCGGTGCAGTAGTGGCCCTGGCCGGAGATCGATCCGTCCGAGGTGCTGAACATCGCGCCCACCTGCGACACCCCGCTGAAGGCGCCGCCGGAGAGCGGGCTGGAGACCGCCATCGGCGAGCCGGCCGCCGCGCTGAACGCGGCCTTCTGATTGCCGCTCGACGAGCTCGGGCCTATCCCGTTGGCGGTCGGGTTGGGCAGCGCGGAGCCGCCGTTGATGATCGCGGCGGCCGAGCCGGACGCCTTCGGCGCGGTGGGCGAGGCCGTCGTACTCAGCCGGGAGGCCCAGTACGAGCCGGCGGCCGACGCGTCGGCCGAGGGGATCGGGATGACGCCGCCGCTCGAGCCCGCGTACGCGGTGTTCCGGTGGCTGAGCACGGTGGGCCACAGGACTCCGGCGCCCACCGCGATCACCCCGGCGCCCGCGACCGCGAGCCCGACGGACCGTCGCCGCGCCCGCTCCCGTCCTGCTCGAACCATGAAATTCCCGCCGCCGGTGAGGTTCAGGTCGCCGCCCGTACCCGTACCCGCCACGGACGCGACCCGGCCATGATCTCCCAAAAGCGGGTGCCCGCGCCAGAGCACGGGCACCCGAGGCTTAACGGAAGCTTAGATGTCTCTCGCCGCCCGGATCGACTGCTTCAGCGAGGACATGGTGGCCAGCACCGCCGAGGGCTCGTAGCCGCAGTGCGCCATGCAGTTGGCGCAGCGCGGGTCCTTGCCCCGGCCGAACTTGTCCCAGTCCGTCGTCTCGATCAGTTCCTTGTACGTGTCCACGTAGCCGTCGTTCAGCAGGTAGCAGGGCCGCTGCCAGCCGAACAGCGAGTAGGACGGAATGCCCCATGGGGTGCACTCGAAGTCCTCCTTGCCCTCCAGGAAGTCCAGGAAGAGCGCCGAGTGGTTCATCCGCCACTTCTTGCGCCGGCCGTCCGCGAACGCCTTCTTGAACAGCTCACGGGTCTGCGTGACGCCGAGGAAGTGCTCCTGGTCCGGCGCCTTCTCGTACGCGTACGCCGGGGAGATCATCATGTTGTCGACCTTGAGGTCGTCGTTCAGGTAGTCGAGCACCTCGATCACCGACTGGGCCGTGTCGGTGTTGAAGAAGGTGGTGTTCGTGTTGACCTTGAACCCGGCCTCGCGGGCGATCTTGATCGCCTCGACCGCGCCCTCGAAGCCGCCCTCCTTGCTCACCGCCCGGTCGTGCGCCTCCTTCAGTCCGTCGATGTGCACGACCCAGGCGAAGTACGGGGACGGCTTGAACTTGTGGATGTGCTTCTTGAGCAGCAGCCCGTTCGTGCACAGGTAGACGAACTTCTTCTTGGCGATCAGCTGCCGGACGATCTCGTCGATCTGCGGGTGCATCAGCGGCTCGCCGCCCGCGATCGAGACCATCGGCGCGCCCGACTCCGTGATGGCGCCGACGGCCTGCTCGACCGGCATGCGCTGCTTCAGGATCGAGGCCGGATGCTGGATCTTTCCGCAGCCGGCGCACGCCAGGTTGCATGCGAAGAGCGGTTCGAGCTCGACGATCAGCGGGAACTTCTTGATTCCCTTGATCTTCTGCTTGAACAGGTAGGCGCCGAGCCTCGCGGACTGCCGCATCGGAATGGACATGGTTCCCCTCTCAGGCTTTCTTCGTCGGCAGTGCGGGCATCGCCGGCAGGGTGAAGCGGTAGGTCTCCTCGATGCCCGAGGGCTCCTCGCGGCGGATCGGGCCGAGCGCGGCAAGCGCCGCGACCACCGCCTCCACCAGGGGGGCGGGCGCCGAGGCGCCCGCTGTGAGGCCGACGACGCCCGCGCCGGCCAGCCATTCGGGATCGACTTGCTCGGGGCCGTCCACCAGGTAGGCGGCGGCCCCCACGCGCTCGGCCACTTCGACCAGGCGCAGCGAGTTGGACGAGTTCGGCGAGCCGACCACCAGCACCACGTCGGCGCCCGCGGCCACGTCGCGGATCGCGCGCTGCCGGTTCGTCGTCGCGTAGCAGATGTCGGAGCTCGGCGGCTCGCCGATGCCCGGGAAGGTCTCCCGCAGCGCGCCGACCACGTTCTCGGCCTCGTCCTCGGCCAGCGTGGTCTGCATCAGGTAGGCGACCCGGTCCGGGTCCGGCACCTCCAGGGCCTTGACCTGCTCCGGGGTCTCGACCAGGTGGATCCGCGGCCGGTCCGGGTTCGGGTCCTCGCCCATCAGGCCCTCGGACTCGTCGTGGTTCGGGTGCCCGATGAACACGACGCTGTTGCCGTCGCGCAGCGCCCGGCGCGCCTCGGAGTGCACCTTGGCCACCAGCGGGCAGGTCGCGTCGACCACGGCCAGCCTGCGGGCGTCTGCCTCGAGCCGCACCGAGGGGGCCACGCCGTGCGCCGAGAGCACGACCGGAACGCCGTCCGGGACCTCCTCGAGTTCCTCCACGAAGACCGCGCCGCGTCGTTCCAGGTCCGCCACCACGTACGTGTTGTGCACGATCTGCCGCCGCACGTACACCGGAGGCCCGTAGGTCTCCAGCGCCTGCTCGACGATCTCGATCGCGCGCTCCACGCCCGCGCAGAACGAACGCGGCGAGGCGAGCACGACCCGGCGCGACGGATGCGCCGCCGCGGCCCAGGACTCGATCGCGGGGACCAGCTTCGCCAGGGTCTTGAGCGCGGCGCGCCCGCGGCCCAGGGTGGCCGGATGCATCAGCCCCGCGTTCGCGTCGTCCACCACGACCCGGACCGTCGCGAACGGCGCGTCCGTGAGCGTGCCGAGGACCGAGGCCTCCATGTCCACCGCGAGGTAGCCCTCGGCGGCCAGGGCCTTGCGGCGCTTGCCGTGCACGACCCGGTCCGTGGTCACGGTCGGGCCGAGATGCACCCGGGTCTCCGGCAGGATCCTGCCGAGCGCCGCGGCCAGCAGCGGCGCGGCGGGGGAGCGGACCACGGAGCCGTCCGGGCCGTGGATCTCGGTGGACACCACGACGTCGCCCGCGCGCACGTCGGCCGACAGCCCGCCGGCCACGCCCGCGAGCACCACCGGGGCGCCGTCCCGCGGCAGCACCCGGGCCGCCCGCGCGGCCCGCATCCCCACGGTCACCACGCTCGTCTCCAGGCCCGCGCCGCGCCGCAGCGCCCGCGCCTCGAGGCCGAGCGCGGCCGCGACCGTCACCGGGGCGCCGGTAACCGGTTCACCGGCGCCGGGTCGAGCGTCCGCCACCGCGCCCATGGATTCGCTCGCAAGCTCGCTCATCGGGTTTCCACAACGTCGTAATCGGCGGTGCGCTCATTCACACTGTAAAAGTCTACGGCGCGACCGAGCGCGGTCAGCGGAAAGACAAGCCGGTACAGGTGGTAGTTGATGTAGAAGTCGCCCGGGAAGCCGGTGCCGGTGAACAGCTCCTCGTCCCAGGTCCCGTCCGTGCGCTGAGTCTCCGCCAGGTGGAGCACGCCGCGGTCGATCGCGGCGCGCACCTCGTCCGTCACGGCGGACGGGGTCTCGGCCACGGCCAGCAGCGCGAGCAGCGCCCAGGCGGTCTGCGAGGCGGTGGACTCGCCGCGGCCGATCCACGCGGGATCGACGTACGAGCGCAGGTCCTCGCCCCAGCCTCCGTCCAGGTTCTGATGCGCGAGCAGCCACGCGGTCGCCCGGCGCAGCGCCGGATGCGAGGCCGCGACGCCCGCCGCGACCAGCGCCGGCACCACGGCGCCGGTGCCGTACACGTGGTTGGCGCCCCAGCGGCCGAACCAGGAACCGCCGCGCTCCTGGTTGTCCAGCAGCCAGCGGATCCCGCGCAGCGCGGCCGGGTCGTGCGGCTTGCCGAGCACGGCGTAGGCCTCGACGATGTGCGCGGTCACGTCGGCCGACGGCGGGTCGATCACCGCGCCGAAGTCGCAGAACGGCAGCTTGTTGATGAGCGCGCGGGTGTTGTCCGCGTCGAACGCGCCCCAACCGCCGTCCTTGCTCTGCATCCCGCCGACCCAGGCCAGGCCGCGGTCCATCGCCGACCGGATCCGGCGCTCGCGCACCGGCTCGCCGTCGGGATTGCGCGCCCGCATCAGCGCCAGCAGGATCTCGGCGGTGTCGTCGGTGTCCGGGTAGCCGTCGTTCGCGAACTCGAAGGCCCAGCCGCCGGGCGCCAGCGTCGGACGGCGCACCGACCAGTCGCCCTTGACGGTCACCTCCTCGCCGAGCAGCCAGTCGGTGCCGCTGACGTATGCCGGATCCCGCGGCGACACGCCCGCGTCGGCCAGCGCCACCAGCGCCAGCGCGGTATCCCAGACCGGCGACTGGCAGGCCTCGAGGCGGCGCACCGGGCCGTCCGGGGTCTCCTCGCGCACGGTGAAGCCGTCCAGGCCGGCGATCCCGGACCGGATGACCGGGTGGTCCATCGGATAGCCCATCAGGTGAAGGGCCATCAGGGAGTAGACCCAGGGCGGCTGGATCCCGCCCCAGCAGCCGTCCGCCTCCTGCCGCGCGATGATCCACTCGGCGGCCTGGCGCAGCGCCGCCCGGCGCAGCGCCGGGACCCGGCGCCGCTCGTAGCGGTGCAGCCAGCGGTCAAGGCCCCGGAAGAACGACGAGATCCGGTCCTCGTCCGGCGCAGGTCCCGGGGTGACGCCGGTGCGCAGCTCGTCCACGCCGAACGCCAGCGGGCGGCACGGCTTGTAGTGCCACACGATCGTCAGCGGCACCACCGTCTGCCTGGCCCAGCAGGCCCAGTCGTAGACGTTCAGCGGCACCTGCTTCGGCAGGAAGATCAGTTCCGGCGGCATGGCCGGCAGGTCGTCCCAGCTCCACAGGCCGAACAGGGCCAGCCAGATCCGGGTGAACACCCGGGCCGACTCGAGCCCGCCGTGCGTCCTGATCCATTCGGCCGCCCTGGCCATGTGGGCGTCCAGCGGGGCGTCCCCGGCCAGCCGGAGCGCCACGTACGCCTCGACGGTCGTGGACAGCTCCGCCGGGCCGCCGTGGAACGTGGCCCAGGTGCCGTCGGCGCGTTGCTGGGAGCGGATCCACCGAGCCGTCTGCTCGACGGTCAGCGGATCCGAGATCCCGAGGAACTCGCGCAGCAGCAGGTCCTCGGCGTCCATCGTGACGTTGGTCGCCAGCTCCCCCTTCCACCAGCCTGCCGGGTCCTGCAGCGAGAGCAGGTGCTCGCGTGCGGCCTCGTTGGCCCGGTGTGCGGCCTCCGGTGGGCCCGGGGGGCGGCCGGTTGAGACCGGCCGTTCCGCAATCGCAGTCATGTCAGCGTGCCTCCTCGGCACGCCCCTTACCACGTCCTTGAGAGGAGAAACCTGGTGACTTCAGCGAGATCGGCGAGCGCGCTGGGCGGCGGCGCCAAGCGGTCCAATCGAGCTAATGCCTCGCGTGTGTGCAGGTCGGCGCGTTCCCGGGTCCAACTCCGGCCGCCGGCGTGCTCCACCAGATCCGCCGCGAGGATGAGATCGGCCGGACTCAGCTCCTCGGGCCGGGCGAGCACCGCACGCAACCGCTCGCTGTCGGCCGTGCCCGCCGTGAGGGCCGCCACGACGGGCGCGGAGCGCTTGCGCGCGGCGAGGTCGGCGGCGACCGGCTTGCCGGTGGTGTCCGTCTCGCCCCAGATGCCCAGCATGTCGTCGACGAGCTGGAAGGCCATGCCGAGGTGGTGGCCGTACTCGGCGAGCAGCCGGACCTGCTCGGCGTCCGCGCCGTACGCCTGCGCACCGAGGCTCGCGCTCGCGGACAGCAGGCTCGCGGTCTTGCCCTGCTCCATCCGCAGGCACTGGTCGACGGTCGCCGACTCGTTCCCCTCCAGCTGGAGGTCCTCGCTCTGCCCCGCGATCAGCTCCTGCACCATCGCGCCGAGCGAGGGCACCGCGGCCGGGCTCTGCTCGGCCAGCACCTCGAACGCCAGGGTCTGCAGCGCGCAGCCCGCGAGCAGGGTCTGGTTCTCGCCGAACACGGTCCACGCGGTCGGCCGGTGCCGCCGGGTGCGGTCGCCGTCCATGATGTCGTCGTGCAGCAGCGAGAAGTTGTGGATCAGCTCGACGGCCACCGCCGCGTCGATCACGGCGGGCTCGTCGCCCGCCGCGCCGACCGTGCGCGCACCGAGCACGGCCAGCGCGGGGCGCAGCGCCTTGCCGCCGGAACCGTGCGGGTCCGGCCGGCCCGCGGCGTCCTGCCAGCCGAAGTGATAGCGGGCGATCCCGCGCATCATCGGGTGCAGCTCCTCGAGCCGACGCTCGATCTCCGGGTCGACCAGCTTCTTCGTCTCGCCGAGGATCTCCGCCGCGGTGCGCTGAACCGTGTCCGCGCTCTGCGTGTCAGTCAAACCCGTGCTCCTGTCCCGCTGGGGTGAGCCGTCACCCACTGTTCTTGCGCAGCACGCGCCGCGCTAATCCCGCTGCGCACCGCGCTCTCCATCGTGTCCGGCCAGCCGGTCGCGGTCCACGCCCCGGCCAAATACAGCCCCGGCACCGGGGTGACCGGCCCCGGACGCAGCGCGGCACTGCCGCTGGCCTGCCGGAACGTCGCCTGCTTCTCCCGGGTGACGAAGAAGTCCTCGACCTTCGCGTCCCTGGCCGCGGGCAGCAGCCGGGCCAGCTCGTTCTCGAACAGCGAACGCAGCTCGGCCACCGGCTTGTCGATGAGCGCGTCCGCCGCCGAGACGGTGACCGCGACATAGTGCCCGGCTCCCGGCAGGCCGGTCGGCCCGGTCCGGTCGAAGATCCACTGCGCCGGGGAGTCCACCCCGGCCAGGAACGGACCGTCCAGCACCGGGCGGTCGTAGCGCACGTGCACGTTCATGATCGGGCTGTGGCCGAGCTCCGCGAACGGCTTCGGCACCTGCGCGGGCAGCAGCGCGGCCGCCACGTCGTGCGGCACGGCCAGCACGACCGCGTCCGGACGCAGCGTCAGTTCGCTTTCGTCGCGGGCGCGCAGCCGCACGTTCAGCTCGGCGTCGAGGGAGAGCACCTTGGTAGCGTCCCGTATGTCCACGCCCTGCTTCGTGAGCGCCGCGCGGGCCCGCGTGTCGTGGATCTCGCCGAGCGGCACGGCCGCGTAGCCGAGGTCCGAGCCGGTGGAGTCCTCGAGCAGTCCGGTGCGGAACACCTTGACGGCCAGCGCGAGTGACGCCGCGTCGGGATCGATGTTGAGCGTCGCGGTGCTGATGACCGACCAGAGCCGGTTCACGGCCCGCTGGGACTGTCCGCGTTTTCGCATGAACGCACCGAAGCTCTGCGCGTCCACGGCCGGATCCGCCGGATCGGTGAACCGCAGCGCCAGCGCCGCGCGCCCGAGCTTGCTCCGGTCGCGCAGCGGGAGCAGCCCGTAGCCCAGCAGACTCCCGGCCAGGTGCAGCGGGGCCGGGGCGCCGGTCCGCTTGAGCCGCGCGGTCGCGCCGTCGGGGGCGCGCAGCGGGATGTCCAGGCGATCCTGCAGCACGGACAGCCCCGACGAGGGGCCCGCGTCGAGCCGTTCGAGCAGCCCGCGGTAGGCCGTGCAGCAGCGCAGGAAGACGTGCTGGCCGTTGTCGACCGTGAGCTCGCCGCGCTGGTACGAGGTCGCGCGTCCGCCGAGCCGCGGTCGTGCCTCGGCGAGGGTGACCCGCCAGCCGCGTTCGGCGAGGATCAGCGCCGAGCTGATCCCGGCCAGGCCGCCGCCGACGACGAGGGCGTGCGGCGCTCCGTCGCCCGCGCCCGTGCCCCCCGCGATCGCATCCGCAGAACCGTTGACCAGGACCGGCCAGTCCCCGTCGGCGTCCCGCTTCATCGGCCGCGCCGCACGTCGGACAGCCGCGGCCGCAGCGCCCGCGCCGCCACCGCCAGCTTCGTCTTGGCCGGCAGCGAGAGCCGCTGGCCGAACGTCGCCTCCGGCTGCGCCGCGATCACCTTGAGCAGTTCGTGGTAGATCCCGGACAGCGCCCCGCAGCAGCCGCGCGAACGCCAGTCCAGCAGCGGCAGCAGCCCGAGCCCCTCCGCGTAGAGCGACTCGGCGCGCTCGGCCTCGTAGCGCATCACCGCGGCCAGCTTGCCGCCCTGCGGGTCCAGCGTGCCGTCCTGACGCAGCTTCAGCTCGCATTCGAACTCGTCGAGGGTCTTGCGCGGCAGGTACACGCGCCCGCCCTGCAGGTCCTCGCGCACGTCGCGCAGGATGTTCGTCAGCTGCAGCGCGAGGCCCAGCTTGTCCGCCAGCTCCTCGGTCTGCTTCGGCTCGGTGTGCAGCGCGGGCGGATTGAACACGCCGAGCGAGAGCCGCCCGACCGAGCCGGCCACGTTGCGGCAGTACACCGCGAGCTCGTCCCAGGACTGGTACGTCGTCCCGACCTGGTCCATCTCGCAGCCGTCCACGAGCTCGCCGAAGGCGCCGAGGTCGATCGGGTAGCGCCGCGCGGCGTCGGCCAGCGCGACGAGCACCGGGTCCTCGGGGAAGCGCTCCGGATGCTCGGCCTGCCGGCGGGTCTCCACGAGGCCGGCCAGCTTCGCGTCGTGCGGCAGGTCTCCGTCCCCGATGTCGTCGACTCGGCGCGCGAAGGCGTAGATCGCGGAAAGCGCACGGCGTTTCGGCCCGGGCAGCAATCTGATGCCATAGGAGAAGTTCTTCGCCTGGCTTCCGACAATCTGCTCACACAGTGCATATGCGGCCGCGAGTTCTGTACTGGTGGTCACCCGGGCATCCTACGACGAGTGATCGGCGGAATCCCTCCGTCGAATGACGTATATCGGCGGCGTTGCGCTTTCGTCCGCCGAACGGTCGTGCGAGGAGTGCCGCTCAGGAGTGCCCGGTCCCGGGCGCCGCGTGCTCAGCCGGCGTTCAGCGCTTCTTCCCCACGACGACGCCGAGCGCGGCCCGCAGCACGCCCTTCTTGTCGGTGGACGGCGCCCCGGCCAGCACGTCGTAGTCGATCTTCCGCAGCGCGCTGAGCGCGGCCCGGCCGCCCGCCACGTACCCGATCACCGCGGGCCTGGCCCAGCCGCGCAGCCGCCGGGTCAGCGGCACGCCCTTCGCCAGCATCACCGCGGCCCGGCCCGCCTCCCAGCGCAGCAGGGCCTTGAGGTCCTCGGCCGAGTGCTCGAGGTCCAGCTCCTCCTCGCGCACCCCGAAGGCGAGCAGGTCCTCGCTCGGCAGGTAGATCCGGCCGTTGCCGCGGTCCTCGGCCACGTCCTGGATGTGCTCGATGATCTGCAGCCCGGTGCACACGGCGTCCGAGTCGGCCACGTTCTGCGCCGTCGCCTGGCCCGCGAGGTGCAGCACGACCCGGCCGGCCGGATTCGCCGACAGCCTGCAGTACGACACCAGTTCGGCGAACGTCGCGTACCTGGCCTTGACCTGGTCCATCAGGTTCGCGGCCACCAGGTCGTGAAAGGGCTCGATCGGCACCCGACCGTCCGCGACGAAGCGGGCGAGCCCGCGCACCGGGTCCAGCTTCGGCGTGCCGCCCGAGCTCAGCCGGCCCAGGTCCGCGTCGACCTCGGTCAGCGCGGCGGTCCGGTCGCCGGCGAGCTCGTCCCCGAGGTCGTCCACGTACCGCGCGAAGACGTAGAACGCGGCGATGTCGTCGCGCACCGCCTTCGGCAGCACGCGCATCGCGACCGGGAAGTTCTCGGCGTCTGCCTGCTCGGCGGCCCGGGCGGCGAAATACGCCGGATCGCCGGCGTCCCCCGTCACACGGGACGCCGCGGGTTCTATCGTCACTTCGGCCTCTTCATTGAGGTGGACGTTACTACTACGGGCCGGGGCGACAGGCACGGCCTACCCCCGCTTGACGGCCTGCGTGACCAGGGTTCGCCCGAAGTCCCACATCAGTCCGGTCCCCTTGTGGGCGTCCCGCATCACATCGTCGAAGGCGTCGAGGAAACGTTCCACCTCCCGCTCGCCGATCGTCAAGGGCGGCAGCAGTTTGATGATGTCCACGTGGTCCCCGGAGACCTGGGTCAGGATCCGGTGCCGCTGGAACAGCGGGACCACCACCATCTGCGCGAACAGTCCCTTGCGCGCCGTCTGCAGGGTGTTCCAGCCCGCCTTCAGCTTGAGCGAGCGCGGCTTGCCGAATTCGAACCCGATCATCAGACCGCGGCCGCGCACCTCGGTGAGCATCTCGTACTTCCCGATGCGGTCCGTGAGTTCCGAGAGCAGCAGAGCCCCCATCCGCTCCGCGTTCTCGATCAGGCCCTCGTCCTCGATCACCTTCAGGGTCGCCAGACCCGCGACCATCGCCATGGCGTTGGAGCCGAAGGTCGAGTCGTGCACCAGCACCCGGTCCATCGAGGAGTAGACCTTCTCGAAGATCCAGTCCTTCGCCAGCGTCGCGCCGACCGGCACGAAGCCGCCGGACAGCGCCTTCGCGACGGTCACGATGTCCGGCTGCACGCCCTCGTGCTCGTACGCGAAGAACTTGCCGGTGCGCCCGACGCCGGTCTGCACCTCGTCGCAGATCAGCAGCGCGCCGTGGGCCTTCAGCAGCTCGTGCGCGGCGGCCAGGAAGCCGGGCGCCGGCTCGAGCACGCCCTTGCCCTGGATCGTCTCGATCAGCAGCGCCGCGACGCCGCCCTTGCGCAGCTCGACCTCCAGCGCCTCCAGGTCGCCGAGCGGGATCCGGGTGTCCGGCAGCAGCGGGTCGAACCCGTCCCGGAACTCGGCCGCGCCGTTCACCGACAGCGATCCGGTCGTCAGCCCGTGAAACGCGTGGTCGCAGTAGATGATCCGCGGCCGCCCGGTCGCGAACCGGGCGAACTTCAGCGCGGCCTCGACCGCCTCGGTCCCGCTGTTGCCGAAATACACCCGCTCCAGATGCGGCGCCCGCGCCAGCAGCTTCTCGGCGAGCAGGCCGGCCAGCAGCGGCGAGTCGAACTGGATCAGGTCGGCGAGATCCGCGTCGAGCGTCTGGTGCAGCGCATCGCGTACGACGGGGTGGTTGCGCCCGATCCCGAACACGCCGAAGCCGGAGAGGAAGTCCAGATAGTCGCGCCCCTCGGCGTCGTACATATAGGCGCCCTCGGCGCGCGTGTACGTCCGGTCGAAGCCGATCGCGTGCAGCATCCTGGGCAGCTGGGGATTGAGCATCCTGCCTTGCAGCCGGTGCCCCTCACCAGCCCGCTCGCCCAACAACTTCCCGAGGTCGAAGTCCTCGCTCATGCGGCGACCTCGCCAGCGCTCGGCCGGCGCGGTCGCGCAGGCACCGTGTCCATTGATTCGCTCGCAAGCTCGCTCATGAGCCCAACCTCCTCGCGCCCGTTACACCAGTGCGCCCCCTACCCAGCCGGGGCCCGACGTAGACGGTCACGTTTGGATATACCTTCTCGCGTCGGATCTGAGCAGATGGTAGCTATACCTCCGACGCGCCGGGGTGCCTTCGCGCTCTGAGCCCCGGCGCGTCGCCCCTTTCCGTCGCCGAACGGTCGCCCGAGGCCCGCGGGGCACCCTGGAATTCATTGGATTCTCAGGTGAATGCACACCGTGCCGACTTCTTGGATTTGTCTCGCTCAGGTCTCAGCGGGCTCTCAAGTTCGGAGCCGAAGGTATCCGCATGACCGAGACTCCGCAGACTCCCTCATCGCCGGACCCGGACCGGGTCCACCCGCAGCACGCCGCCGCGTCGTACGGCGCTCCGCAGCCTCAGTCGCAGGTCCTGACCGCGCAGACGGGGGAGTACGCGTGGGGTTCGGCCGCGCCGTACCCGGGCGCCGCACCGTACCCGGGCGTCGCGGGGCCCGGTGGGACGGGCAACCTGCCGCCCGTGCCGCCGGAGCTCTCGCTGCACGGCTCGGTGCCGAAGCGCAACGCCCGGAAGGTCGGGCTGAGCCTGGCCCTGTCGGTCGCGGTGCTGGCCGCGGCGATAGGCGGGGTGTCCGGCGCGTTCTTCGACCACCGCTTCAACGATTCGGCCTCGGCGTCGGTGAGTGTCGTCACCGGGTCGAACAGTTCGGACACCACGTCGACCGTCGGGGCGGTGGCGAAGACCGTGCTGCCGAGCGTCGTGAAGATCACTGAGACCACCAACAGTTCCGAGGGCATCGGCTCCGGAATGGTGGTCTCCAGCAACGGCTACATCGTCACCAACAACCACGTCATCGCGGACTACGTCTCCTCCGGCGGCACCCTCGCCGTCACCACATACGACGGCAAGACGTACAACGCCAAGGTGGTCGGGTACATCGCGGCGGACGACGTCGCGATCATCCAGGCCGAGGGCAGCTACAGCTGGAAGCCCGTCACCTTCGCCAACTCCTCGAACGTGCAGGTCGGCGACCAGACCATCGCCATCGGCTCGCCGGACGACCTGCAGAACACGGTGACCAGCGGCATCGTCTCCGCGCTGAACCGGAAGGTCTCGGTCACCGAGTCCACCACCCAGGGCACCGGCAACGACAACGGCGGGTTCCCCGGCTTCAACTGGGGCAACAACAACCAGACCACCGTCACCTACACGGCGATCCAGACCGACGCGTCGATCAACCCCGGGAACTCGGGCGGTCCGCTGCTCAACGACCAGGGCGAGGTCGTCGGGATGGACTCGGCGATCTACTCCACCACGTCGTCCAGCTCGAGCTCCCAGTCCGGCTCGGTCGGCCTCGGCTTCGCGATCCCGGCCAACACCGTCGTCAACGACATCAAGAAGATCGAGGCCGGTCAGGGCGACTCCACGTCCTCGTCGAACTCCTCGTCGAACTCCGGCACCTACTGACGGGCGCCGGACGTCGGCTCGGCGTTCGGAAATCGCGGTACCTTGAGGGCGTGGACCGGGTGATCCCCGGGCCGCGCCCCAGACCGCTTCCGCCCATGACCTGGGCGGCCGTCACGCCGGAGTGACCCATGGATGCCATTCGTCGCGCCCTGCTGCCCACCGAGGAGTCGCAGGCGCTGTTCGAACTCACCGAGGAGCTCGGCGCCGCGGAACTCGCGCCGCGCGCCGCGCAGGCCGAGGCCGCCGCTGAGTTCCCCCGCGACATCTTCCGGCTGATCGGCCGCTCCGGGCTGCTGGGCCTGCCGTACGACGAGGAGCTCGGCGGTGGCGGCCAGCCGTACGCCGTCTACCTGCAGGTCGTCGAGGAGCTCGCGAAGCACTGGCTCGCGGTCGGGCTCGGGGTGTCCGTGCACACGCTGTCCTGCCACGCGCTGGCCGGGTACGGCACCGAGGTGCAGCGCAAGCGCTGGCTGCCGGACATGATCGGCGGCGAGCAGCTCGGCGCGTACTGCCTGTCCGAGCCCGAGCACGGTTCGGACGCGGCCAGCCTGACCACCCGGGCCACGGCCGTCGCGGACGCTCAGGGTGAGGGCTTCGTCATAGACGGCACGAAGGCCTGGATCACCCACGGCGGCCAGGCGGACTTCTACACGGTGCTGGCCCGGACCGGCGGCCCCGGCCCCAAGGGCATCAGCGCGTTCCTGGTCGAGGCGGGCACGCCGGGCCTGACCGCGGCCGAGCCCGAGCACAAGATGGGCATGCGCGCGAGCACCACGTCCCAGATGCTGTTCGAGGGCGTCCGGGTGCCGACGGAGCGTCAGATCGGCGAGCTCGGCCAGGGATTCGAGATCGCGATGAAGGCCCTGGACTGCGGACGGCTCGGCATCGCGGCCTGCGCGGTCGGCGTGGCGCAGGCGGCCCTCGACGTGGCCACCGCGTACGCCAAGCAGCGGGTGCAGTTCGGCAAGCCGATCATCCGGCACGAGGCGGTGGGCTTCCTGCTCGCCGACATGGCCGCGCGCACCGAGGTGGGCCGCGCCGCGTACCTCGCCGCGGCCCGGCTGCGCGACCTCGGCCTGCCGTTCTCCCGGCAGGCGGCGATCGCCAAGCTGCACTGCACGGACGCGGCGATGCAGACGACGGTGGACGCCGTGCAGGTGCTCGGCGGCGCGGGCTACACGACGGACTTCCCGGTCGAGCGCTTCCTGCGCGAGGCGAAGGTGCTGCAGATCGTGGAGGGCACCAACCAGATCCAGCGCCGGGTGATCGCGCGGGCGCTGGAGCGGGGCTGAGGCGGGTGAACGGGCGCATGCATGTGCACCGAATGCTCCTATGAGAGCATTGTCACGAGGCTGCACGGCCGATCCGCGGGTAGGTTACCTGTAGTCAGATCTCCGGTTCTCGGGCCGGTGCGGCGAACATGTTCAACTCCATCCCCAGGGCGGCGCGGATGTTTCGAGGCGGCGAGAATTCACGGATCTTCGGCTTCGCGCACGTCGTCGCGCTGGCGTCGCTGGCCGGCGGCTTCATCGTCGGCGGTACGCAGGGGCTGGTAGTCGTCGCGCTGCTCGGCGTGCTGGAGATCGCCGTCTCCTTCGACAACGCGATCGTCAACGCGACCATTCTCGCCCGGATGAACCGCTACTGGCAGCGGATGTTCATGACGGTCGGCGTGCTCATCGCCGCGATCGGGATGCGGCTGCTGCTCCCGTTGATCATCGTCGCGATCGGCGCGCACCTGTCCCCGTGGCGCGCCGTGGACCTGGCCTACGCGGATCCGAACCGCTACCACTCGCTGCTGCTGACGGCCCAGCCCGGGATCGCGGCGTTCGGCGGGATCTTCCTGCTGATGATCGCCATCGCCTTCTTCCGCGAGGAACGCGAGGTGCACTGGTGGCCCGCGGTGGAGCGGCGTCTGCCCGCTTTCCTCGGCAGACGCGGCGTGCCGGTGCTGATCGCGCTGGTGTTCACGGCCGTGGCCGGGCTCACCGTGCCGACGGAGGACCGGATGCGGGTGGTCGTAGGAACTCTCGTCGGTCTCGTCTGCTACCTCGGCATCAACCTGCTCTCCACCCGCGTGGCCGACCGCGCGGACGCCGACGGCTCCTCGCGGCCGCGCGCGACGGTGGAGGGCAACGGCGCGTTCCTGCTGTTCATCTACCTTGAACTGCTCGACGCCACGTTCTCGATGGACTCGGTGATGGGCGCGTTCTCGGTCACCGTGGACATCGCGCTGATCACGCTCGGGCTGGCGATCGGCGCGGCGTACATCAGGTCGCTCACCGTCTACGTCGTGCGCAAGGGCACGCTCGACGAGTACCGGTATCTGGAGCACGGCGCGTACTACTCGATCGCGCTGCTCTCGGTGCTGCTGCTGTGGGAGGTTTGGCGCGACGTGCCGGACTGGATCACCGCCTGCACCGGCGCGGTCGTGATCACCGCGGCGTGGCTGACGTCGATCTGGGCGGGCAAGCGGCAGCAGCGCGAGGAGGCCATGCGCGAGGCGGGCCTCGGCGGCGATACGGCCACCGTCCAGGCGATCAAGGGCCAGCAGGTCGAGTTCGAGGTCGTCGAGCACGGGGACGATGATTCGTACCCCAGCCACCCGCCGGTGGCGAGCTGACCACGAGCCGGCCTGGGAGCTGACCTTCCGTCAGCTCTCCGGTGTCTCCTCCTGCTGCGCCAGCTTGTTCTCCTCGGGCACCTCGATCGCGCGGCGCAGCAACTCCAGGCGGTACGGCAGCGGTCGCCAGCCGGGGGAGCCCGCGAGCTCGGCATTCAGCTCGACGACCGCCCGCGTGTACGCGCGCTGCAATCCGCGCGGCCGCAACGGCATCCCCGGCGGGCGCCGGATCGCGTTCCCCTCCTTCGACGGCAGGCCCGCGTGGTTGCCCGCGACCGAGACCCACAGCGACTTCACACTCACGTCGAACGCCGCGATCAACTCCTCGCGGTGCCCCAGCCAGTGCCGCAGCGCCGCGGCCGTGCCCCGGGAAAGGGCGATCCGCTCCGTGACCGGCTCAGCCACCCGCCGCGCCTGCGGCTTGCGCACGATTACGACCGACGGCTCGCGCGCCTCGAGATCCAGCTCCGCCAGCGTCAGCGCGCACAGTTCGCCGACGCGCGCGCCCGTGTCCAGCACCATGCCGATGATCGCCAGCAGTCGAACATGCGACGCGAGCACCGGCGGGTTCTCCGCGCGGTCGAGCAGGTACGAGCGCAGCTGGGAGCGCGTCGGCGCGTCCACAGTCTCGTGCACCTCGGGCAGCGGGGCACGTTCGCCGAGCACCAGCGGCAGCGTCAGCTCACGCGCGATCAGCTTCAGGCAGTCCTCGCGCACCCGCATCGACGCCGGGCTGGACACCGCGCCGGGCACCCGGCTTGCCCTGGTCCGCAGCTCGCCGCGCTGACCGAGCTCCAGGTACGAGCTGACCGCCTGCGGCTGGAAGAGGTCCGCGGCCGTCACCACCGGCTCGGCCGGGGCGAACTCCGGATGCGCAAGCGCCAGGCGCAGCTCCTTGACGAACCAGCGCACCTGCCGCGCCCGCGCCGCGCTCATGTCCTCCTGCGCGCACAACCGCTCCGCAGCCGCGGTCACCTGCTCGATCGCCTCGGTCGCCTGCATGCCTGACCCTCCGTCACCCGCGTCACCGGGACCCACGATAGCGATGCGCACCGACAGCCAGGTGTTTACGGTGTGGACGCCGCCGCGTCACTGGTCGAGGAAGGCTACCTTTGTCCCGTGGAGGACATCGACGTGCAGATCGTGAAGCTGCTGCTGGAGGACGGGCGGATGAGCTACACGGACGTGGGCAAGGCCACCGGCCTTTCCACGTCCGCGGCTCACCAGCGGGTCCGCCGGCTCGAGCAGCGCGGCATCATCAAGGGCTACCGGGCCATGGTCGACGTCGAGGCGCTCGGCCTGCCGCTGACCGCGTTCGTCTCGGTCAAGCCCTTCGATCCGGCCGCCCCGGACGACGTCCCCGAGCGGCTCGCCGGCCTGTCCGAGATCGAGTCCTGCCACTCCGTCGCCGGCGACGAGAACTACATCCTGAAGATCCGCGTCGCCACGCCCGCCGACCTGGAGGGTCTGCTCGCCCGCATCCGCTCCGCCGCGAACGTCTCCACCCGCACCACGATCGTGCTCTCCACCCCCTTCGACGGCCGCACCCCCGAGCTTCCGCAGGACTGACCGCGGCTAGGCTTGACCGGGTGACCAGTTCCGCGAACAGCCCCGCCGAGCGACGCTCGGCAGAGCCGACAGTCCTGCTCCGCGGCGGCGCCGTGTACAACCCGGCCGAGCCCTACGCCACCGCGATGCTGACGGTCGGCGAGACCGTCGCGTGGATCGGCTCGGAGGACGGCGCCGACCTGCACGCGGACGCGGCGGACGCGGTGATCGACCTGAACGGCGCGCTGGTGACCCCGGCGTTCACGGACTCCCATGTGCACGCCACCTCCACCGGGCTCGCGCTGACCGGCCTCGATCTGGCCGCCTCGACCTCGGGCACCGACCTGCTGGACCGGGTCGCGGCGTACGCGCGCACGCTGCCGCCGGACGCGGTCGTGCTCGGCACCGGCTGGGACGAGACCGCCTGGGCCGACGCGATCCCGCCGACCGCCGTGGAACTGGACCGGGCCGCGGGCGGCCGCGAGGTCTATCTGTCGCGGGTCGACGTGCACTCCGCCGCCGTCTCCTCCGCGCTGCTGGCCGCCGCGCCGGAGGCCGCCGAAGCGGCGGGATTCCGCGGTTCCGGCCTGGTCGCCCAGGATGCGCATCACCTGGTTCGCAGCGCCGCGTTCGCGCGGATCACCGACGCGCAGCGCGTCGCGGCGCAGCGGGCCGCGCGGGCGCGGGCCGCCGAGCTGGGCATCGGGGCGATGCACGAATGCGGCGGTCCGCAGATCTCCGGCGAGGCGGATTTCACCGGCCTGCTGAATCTCGCCGCCGCCGAGCCGGGCCCGTACGTCTTCGGGTACTGGGGCGAGTCGGCCGATCCGCTCAAGGCGCTGGAACTCGGCGGGGTCGGTGCGGGCGGCGACCTTTTCATCGACGGCGCGATCGGTTCGCGCACGGCCGCGTTGCGCGACCCGTACGCCGACGCCGTGGAGACCGGCGATCCGTCGCACGGCGGCCACAACTACCTGGAGAGCGAGCAGATCGCCGGATTCCTCGCGGCATGCGCCGAGGCCGGGGTGCAGCCGGGCTTCCACGTGATCGGCGACCGCGCCATGGACCTGCTCGTCGACGGCCTCGACCGCGCCGCCGCCGCGGTGGGGGAGGGACGGATCAGAGCACTGTCGGTGCGAGCCGAGCACGCCGAGATGGCCGACCACAAGGTGATCGAGAAGCTGGCCGGGTACGGCGTCGTGGTCAGCGCGCAACCCGGCTTCGACGCGGCCTGGGGCGGGCCCGACGGCATGTACGTGCGTCGGCTGGGCTGGGAGCGGGCGGAGAGCATGAATCCCCTCGCGGCGTACGGCGCGGCCGGGGTCGTGCTCGCGTTCGGCTCCGATTCCCCGGTGACCCCGCTCGGGCCGTGGGAGGCCGTGCGCGCCGCCGCGTTCCACCGCACCCTCGCCTCGCGGATCACCGTGCGCGCCGCGTTCGCCGCGCACACCCGCGGCGGCTGGCGCGCGCTGCGGCCCGGCGCCCCTGGTGTGCCCGGAGACGAGCAGGGAGTACTGGCTCCCGGCCTCGCCGCCACGTACGCTGTTTGGCAGGCGGGTGACCTGGTCGTTCAGACTCCCGACGCACGGGTCGCGGCGTGGTCCACGGACGAGCGCGCCGGCGTGCCCGGTCTGCCCGACCTCACGCCGGGCGAGCCGACGCCGACCTGCCTGCGCACCGCCGTGCGCGGGCACGCGGCGCACGATCTGCTCGCTGGATGAGAAACCTCGGCGCACGATAAGAAGTGCGTGGGAATGCGCAGGGAACCGGGTCCGCGGGCCGCTTCGTCCGTACCGGTGCGCGATGATGTGACGGACGGCCTGCTCACGTCGTCGCGCGATTGTCGTTGTCCGAGCGAAGCGGAAGGGCCATCCGTGGCACACCTCTGGCGCCCCCGTCGCCCCCGGCCGGGCCGCGCTTGGCTGCCGCACCTCGGTGCGTTCGCCTCCGGTGGTCTGCTCTACCTGGCCTTCGCGCCGATCGGATGGTGGTGGCTGGCCCCGCTGACCGTGGCCGGCTTCACCCTCGCGGTGCGCGCCGCGTACGCGGGCCGGGTCATGCGCGGGCAGAGGCGCCCGTGGGCCGCCGCGGGGTGGGCCGGGTTCTGGTTCGGCCTGGCCTTCTGCTACACGATCTTCCGCTGGGTCGACGTGATCGGCGTGGACGCGATGGTCGCCCTCGGCTTCGTCGAGGCGCTCTATTTCGTGCCGCTCGGCGCGGCCGTGGCGTCGGTCTCCCGGCTGCGCTTCGCCGCGTTCTGGCAGGCCCTGCTGTGGGTCGGCGAGGAGTTCTTCCGCGACCGCTGGCCGCTCGGCGGATTCTCCTGGGGGCGCCTCGCCTTCAGCCAGACGCAGACGCCGCTCACCAAGATCGTCGCGCTCGGCGGCGCTCCGCTGCTCAGCTTCGCGACCGCGCTGGTCGGCACGGTGCTCGCCGCACTGGTGCTGCGCCTGCTCAAAGCGCGTCAGCAGCGGCTCGACCGGCCTCGTGTCGGCTGGGCCGGCGCGATCGGCTGGCGCGGCTCGCTCGGCTGGCTCGGCGCCGCGCTGGTGCTGCCGATCGTCGGCAGCCTCGTGCCGATCCAGACCACGGCGGGCAAGCCGGTCGAGCTCGCGGCGGTCCAGGGCGACGTGCCGCGCACCGGCCTCGACGCATACGGCCAGGCCTTCGCGGTACTCGACAACCATGCGAGGGTCACCGAGGAGTACGCGCAGCAGATCGCGGCGGGCAAGGCCAAGCAGCCGGTCGCGCTCTTCTGGCCGGAGGACTCGGACGACGTCGACCCGTACGCCAACGCCGAGGCCAACGCGATCGTCAGCAACGCGGTGGCGGCGATCGGCGTGCAGACGCTGGTCGGCGCGGTCGTGGACGTCGGCGCGGACAAGGCGAAGGAGCTCGGGATCGTCTGGGACCCGAACACCGGGCCCGGCGCCACGTACGCCAAGCGGCACCTCGTCCCCTTCGGCGAGTACATCCCGTGGCGTGCCGAGCTGACCAAGTACTTCTCCGAGATGAAGCTGGTGCCCCGTGACTTCGTCCCCGGCACCACACCCGGGGTGCTGACGGTCGGCGGCGTGAAGATCGCCACGGTCATCTGCTTCGAGGTCGCGTACGACGACATGGTCCGCTCCTCGGTGCAGGGCGACGGCGGCGTGCTCGTGGTGCAGACCAACAACGCCACCTACGGCTGGACCGACCAGCCCGCCGAGCAGATGGCCATCACCCAGCTGCGCGCGGTGGAGACCGGGCGTCCGGTGATGGTCGCGGCGACCAGCGGCATCTCCGGGTACATCGACGCCTCCGGGCACGTCGTCGCGGAGACCCGGCAGTTCACCCCGGCCGTAGTCTCCGCCGAGGTGACGCCGCGCACCGGGCAGACCCTCGCGCTCCGGCTCGGCGCCGCTCCCGAATGGGTGATGATGGGCCTCGGCCTGCTCGCCTGGGCGTGGGCGGCCGCCGCGGGCCGTCGCCGCAAGCGGCTCGAGGCGGCCTTCGTAACCGCCGCGGAACCTGCGGCGTCGGACGTGCACGAGAACGTGTGCGACGGTGCGGTAACGACCGTGTCCAACTCCGGCGCTCAGGCGGATGAAGCCTCCGTGAAGGCGGTAAGCTCGCTGCCCGCGCCCGTTGATTCGTCAGCTTCTTCAGTCACCGTTTCGAATGCAAGGAAGGCCCACCCGTGACCGAGTCGAACAGCCCGGCCGAGTCCGCGCCGGAAGCCGACGCGCTCTCCCCGGTCCTCATCATCATCCCGACCTACAACGAGGTGGACAACCTCGAGCGCATCGTCACGCGGGTGCACGAGCACAACCCGCAGGTGCACATCCTGGTCGCGGACGACAACAGCCCCGACGGAACCGGCGAGCTCGCCGACAAGCTGGCCGCCAAGGACGAGCGGATCCAGGTGATGCACCGCGCCGGCAAGCAGGGCCTCGGCGCGGCGTACATCGCCGGCTTCAAGTGGGGTCTCGAGCACGGCTACCAGCTGCTGATCGAGATGGACGCGGACGGCTCGCACCGCCCCGAGGACCTGCCCCGGATGTTCGCGGCGCTCGAGGAGAACAACGCCGACCTGGTCATCGGATCGCGCTACGTCAAGGGCGGGAAGATCGTCAACTGGCCGCTGTTCCGCCAGTTCCTCTCCCGCGGCGGCAACACCTACATCCACCTGGTCATGGGCATGAAGGTGCGCGACGTGACCGCGGGTTACCGGATCTTCCGCCGCGGCACGCTCGAGCGCATCGGCCTGGACACGGTGCAGTCCGGCGGCTACATCTTCCAGACCGACCTCACCCGCCGGGTGAACAACCTCGGCATGAAGATCGTCGAGGTGCCGATCACCTTCGTCGAGCGCGAGATCGGCGTGTCGAAGATGAACAAGAGCATCATGTACGAATCGCTGTTCCGCGCCACGGCCTGGGGCCTCGAGGACCGCTGGGCGACACTGACCGGCAAGCGGAAGAAGCAGCTGGAGAGCTGAGCCGGTCCCGCCCGGCGGGCGAAGCAGCGAAGGCCGCGGCGCCGAAGCCGCCGCGGCCTGAGAATGATCGTGCTCGAGGTGTGCGTGCGCGCCCCGGGCGTTCCCGGCGGCGCGCGGCGGAGCGGAGTGGGCCCGCTCGGCCGTAGCCCGTTGGAAGTCCTGCTTCGCCGTCGCGTGTCCGGCCACCGCCGTGCGGGGCGTGCTGAGAGCCAACGTCCTCGGTCCGCTGGAAGTGTTTCTTCGGCCGCCACGTACGGCTGCCGTTGTGTGGGGCGTGCTGAGAACCAGCGCCTTCGGTCCGCTGGAAATCCTGCTTCGCCGTCGCGTGTCCGGCTGCCGCTGTGCGGGGCGTGCTGAGAGCCAACGTCCTCGGTCCGCTGGAAGTGTTTCTTCGGCCGCCATGTACGGCTGCCGTTGTGTGGGGCGTGCTGGGATCCAGCGCCTTCGGTCCGCTGGAAGTACGGCATCGGCACTCGCGTGTCCGGCTGCCGCTGTGCGGGGCGTGCTGAGAGCAGTCGCGCTCGGTCCGCTGGAAGCACCGCAGGCCGTCGCCTGTCCGAGCACTTGGCCGTCGAGAGCTGCCGCCCTCGGCCTACCCGCTCGCTAGCGCTACTTGGCGGAGGGCTTCTTCGCCACCGTCTTCTTGACCGGCTTGTCGGTCGTCTTGGTCGCCGGGGCCGGCTTGCTCGCCGTGGTCTTCTTCGCCGGGGCGGTGCCCGCGGTGGTCTTCTTGGCGGGCGCCTTCTTCGCGGCCGTGGACTTCTTCGCCGCGCTGGAGGCCGTCGCCCTCGGGGCCGCGGAGGCCTTCGCGCCGGCCGCCGCGTCCTTCGCCTTCTCGCCCGGCGCCGGGGCGCCGGTCGCCAGGTTCACCGGCGGGTTGTGCCGCGCCGCGCGCAGGCCGCGACCGCCGATGCCGCCGTGCCGCAGCACCTCGAGGCGCTCCGCGAGCACCTCCTCGAGCTCCGGGATGCTCCGCCGCTCGAGCAGCATGTCCCAGTGCGTCCTGACCGGCTTGCCCGGCTTGTCCTCTTCGGCGACGCCGCCTACCCGCAGCGCCTGGGCACCGCACACGCGGCACTCCCAGACCATCGGGACCTCGGCCTCCACCGAGAAGGGCATCCGGAAACGGTGGCCGCTCGGGCAGGCGTACTCCACGTCCTGCCGCGGGGCCAGGTCTATGCCGCTGTCCGTCTCGTAGCTGGTGGCACCCAGCCGGGTGCCGCGCAATGCCCGCTCGCTCATTCCCCACTGCCTCCTCGGCCGCGTACTGCCGTGTCCTTGATCCCTTGCCGACTTCTCCGGAGGCTGATCACCGCTGAAGCCACCTCCCGTATCCACTGGGGCCAACGCCCAAAGGCGCCGCAATGTTCCCGCGCCCCCCAGGTGGGAGCGAAAGCGGCATACCCGAAAAAAATCATTCGAATCGCCCTTGATGTCACGGGGTGGACTACTCGGACGGGTGAGGCCCCGGCAAAGCCTTGGCCAAAGCTTCGCCGATCGGCGTCCGGGCGCCGTCACAGGCGGCGTTTCGGGTGACTCCGCATGGTAAAGTCCGGCTCTCGCCGGTGTCGGCGAGGCCGATTTCGGAAGGCAGTTCGTAGGGTGGGAGTTTCGACCGGTGTGGTGGCACAGGTCGGGCGCGTCCCGGGGCCCAGGCGGCCTGAGTCTGCGCTGGACGAGGACGCCACGCGTTATCTCTGCACGGCGGCGCACCTGGACGAGGGCTACGGCCGCGCGCTGATCCGGCACCTGCTGGTGCGCGAGGACCGGCAGCCGCCGCTGGCCGAGGGCGTGGACCTGACGACCGTGGTGCGGCATGCGGTGGCCGCCCGGTCCCGCAGGCTGTACCGCGACGGCGCGATCCTCGCGGTGGTCGTGGCGGCCTGGGCGCTCGGCGGCTGGTCCGTCCCGTGCTTCCTGGCCTGGCTCGCCGCGACCGTGCTCGCGGTGCGCGCGCTGCGGCCGTCCGAGACGAGTGCCGGCCGCCGCTCCCGCGCCGAATACGCCGACTCCGCCCGCGGCGAGCGTCCCCGCGCGGGTGCCCAGGCCGCGCTCTTCGCGCTGGTGGCCGTCGGCGTCGTGCTCGCCGCCCTGGCCTTGACCCACGCGGACCCCTTCGGGCTGCGTTCCGCGCTGCACATCTCCGCGCCGACCACGGGCTACGACCGGCTGCGCAGGCTCGTCGCCCCGGCCGCCGCCGGTCTCGGCTGCTGGATCGCGGTCTTCGCCGAGGAGCTCGCCGCCCGCGCGACGATCGCCGACCGGCTCTCGCCCGGCCACTACACGCCGAGCCGCTGGCTCTCCGCGGAGCCGGCCTGGGCCCAGCAGGCGCTCGGCGTGCTCGGCGCCCGGCTGGCCGGGGCGCAGAACGTCCGCCCGCCGCTGGCCGCCACCGGTGAGCCCTTCCTCGGCGCCGGGCGGCAGGCGCTGCGTCGCAGATGGCTGATCGACCTCGGCCCGGCCGCGTCCCGCTCGGCGCCGTTCGACACCGAGGACCTGCTGGACCGCGCCTGCGAGGCCCTGGCCGACGGCCTCGGCCCGCTCGACCCGGGCGGCCCCGCGCTGGTGCTCGTGGACGACTACCCGGTCGCCGCCGGGCCCGCGCTCGCCACCCGCGGCGACGCCGAACTCCCGGTGCGCCTGCTGCCCGCCCCCGCGTCTCCCGCGCGCGGCCACAGCTCCGCGCGCAGGTTCCGCAGGGTCCGCATCGCGCGCGGCGCGGCCGGACTGACCGTCACCGTGTTCGTCGGCGCGACGGCGGGCAACGGGCTGCTTCAGGTGGAGCTGTACGGCTACGTGCTTCCATCGGTGGCCAACCGCTACCGCCTCGCCGACCGGCTCGGCCCCTGGGGCTGGGAGAGCGCGGCGGCCTCCGCGGCCCGCGCCGCGCGCCGTACCCCCGGGCGGATTCTCGTCGCCCCGGCAGGAGTCTGGCGCACCGTCACCGACCCGCTCGTGCGCCGACACTACGGCGCCGTGGCCCGCAAGGCCGCCCAGCACGGCACCGAGCTCGACGCCGGCGCCCGCTTCGACCCGCGCGCGGCCGTCGGCGCGGAGGTCGGCGAGGACTACTTCGGCGACGAGGACGCGAACCTCCATCTCGCAGTCGTCGAACGCCGCGTGCGCAACGAGCTGCGGCACCTGCTGCCGCCGGAGCGCGCCGAGTTCTGACCCGGCTTGTTCGGCCCGGCTCCGGCGCGCAGCGGAAACCTCAACGGAGTTCTCTCGTCAGCGTGGCCCGCCGATCCCCGGCGGGCACGCAGCACGGCCACGACGCCGTGCCGCGTGCCCGACGACCGTCCTCGACTTGACCGCTTAAGTCCCACGGCGACCGCCCGGAACCTAGCCGAAACGAAAAAGCCCCCGTCGGGCTGATGGCCTGACGGGGGTGGGTGAAGAGCGGTTCGCGGTGGGTGTGCGCGTCCCGAGAAGAGCTGTCAGAGTTCGCTCAGCGCATTGCTGAGCTTCTCCAGGTGGTCGACAATGGCCGAGAACTCTTCCTCGGTCAGCGCCTTGCGAACGGAGCGCTCCAGCGCACGCACGCGCTTCTTCGCGGTGTCGTACGCATCCTGGCCGAGCTGGGTGACCGTGGTGGTGATCACCCGGCCGCCGCCGGGGTGCGAGGTGCGGGTGATGTAACCCTTGCGCTCGAGCGCCGCGACCAGTCCGACCATCGCCTGCGGCGTGACCGCGACCGACCGGGCCAGCGTGGCGGACGAGGCGCTCTTGAGGTGCACCAGCGCCTGCAGGACGCCGTACTGCGCCTCCGTCAGGTCGACCTCGTCCAGCACCCGGTCCACGTGCCGGCCGAGCTCCCGGTTGCACCGGGTGAGCAGCCAGGAGGTGTAGCCGTCCTTCGGGCGGTACGCGGCCTCCTGGGCGCGCACCGCCTCGGCCTCTGCCACCTGGCGGGCCCGGCGGGCCGAGCGCCCACCCGTGGGCAGCAAGGCCTGGTTCTTCGTAGCTGTGCTCATTGTTGCGTGTGACCCCTTCGCATCCTGTTTCGCGGCCCCGCCCGGCGGCCGCCGAGGGTCGCAGGGCGCTGAGGCGCAGCGCGCGGGGAGGGCGCGTCCGCGCCGTCGGCGGGCCTCTCCAGGCCATGATAAACCCGAATGGAGCAACCCGGAACCACTGTCAGAAAAAACGCTGATGGACTTTTCTGCAGGCCTGTACATCAGTCGTCGTGAGATCACGTCAGGCGGCAAGATAGGCGGCGGCGCATTATAACTGACGGGTCGTCAGCTGACTTGGATCCCCCAACGGTGAGTCACCGTGTCACCCCGTTCCAGACGCTTCAGATCTGTGCCGGAGTTGAACGCGTCCGGGGGCGCGCTCATCGGCTCGATCGCCACGGCCGCGCGCCGTGCGCCTCCGGCCAGCGCGTCGCCTGTGAACACCTGGACCCACTCCAGGCCGCGTCCCAACCACAGAGTGACGGCGTTCCCACCCGGAGCGCTCAGTCTAATGCGACCGATACCGTCCAATTCCCGTTGCAGACCGCCGAACGCGGTGTCGAGAGCGGTTCCCCCGAGGGCGCGCGGCTTGCGGAAATCGTAAGGGCTCGAATCCACATCGAAACCGCCGCGCGGAATCATCCGCTCGTCGACCGCGAGATAGCGCTCGGCGGGCAGATGCAGTGTCCATTCATCGGCGCGTCCTTCCGCGGGTTGCACTCCCGGCGTGATATAGGGGTGCGCCCCGAAGCCGTACGGAGCAGGATGTACGCCAGTGTTTCTCGCACAGATGTCTACAGCGAGTCCATCGGTTCCTACGCGGTACTCGACGCTCAGTTCGAGGGTATGCGGGTAACCCGGATGGGGGAATAGCGACAGCTCGAGGCGCACGCTGTCCGCGGTGTGCCCGGCGCACCGCCACGGCACCCACCGGGTCAGTCCGTGGATCGCGTTGCCGGTGGCCGGTTCCGTGATGTCGAGCTGCCGCGGCTGCCCGTCGAAGGTGTACCTGCCCCCGGCGACCCGGTTCGCCCACGGCAGCAGGAGCTGACCCGCGCCGTGCGCGGCCGGCTCGCGCTCCTGATAGCCCGCGATCAGCGGCCTGACGTCGCCTTCCGCCTGATATTCGAGCACCCGCAGGCCCGCGCCCACCTCGGTGGCCACCGCGCGGTAGCCGCCGCCCCGGATCTCGAACTGACGGCCCGTCGGGGCCGGAGCCTGCTGCATGTTCACGTCGTTCACAAGTGGACACTTTAATCGCGACAGCCGCCCTAGCCGTGTGGCGTCAAGGGGGATAAGCACCACACGGTCGGACGGCTGCTGCTTCTCACGCTAGGGCCGGGTGCGCCGGCCCGGAAGGCGCGTTCCGCACGATTTGGGCAATTCTTTGCCGAATTGCGGGGAAAGACGGTAGCGCCGCGGCGGGCACGGCGGCCGACGGCCGCGACTTCCCCCTCGGCTAAGCTGTGCTGCCATGAGCGCTCCGCCGTCCGCCCCGCGCGATCGGGTGTGGACCATCCCGAACGCCCTCAGCGTGCTGCGACTGCTCGGCGTGCCGCTCTTCCTCTGGCTCATCCTGCGCCCGGCCTTCCACGGTCCGCGGCTGGACGGCTGGGCGATCCTGGTGCTGATCCTGGCCGGGCTGACCGACTACCTCGACGGCAAGATCGCCCGCGCCTACAACCAGACGAGCCGGATCGGCACGCTGCTCGACCCGGCGGCCGACCGCCTCTACATCCTGGCCACGCTCGTCGGCCTGGCCTGGCGGGACATCATCCCGATCTGGCTGGTGGTCATCCTGGTCGGCCGCGACCTTCTGATGGGCATCCCGCTCACCGTCCTCAGGCGGCACGGCTACGGCCCGCCGCCGGTCCACTTCATGGGCAAGGCCGCCACCTTCAACCTGCTCTACGCCTTCCCGCTGCTGCTGCTCGGCGACGGCCACGACCCGCTCAACGACCTCGCAGGCGCGATCGGCTGGGCCTTCGCCATCTGGGGCACGGCGCTCTACTGGCTGGCCGCCGGACTGTACGTGCTCCAGGTCAGGCAGGTGCTGCGGGCCCCCGCGAACGGCTGAGTTCCACGTGAGTTCATCGCGGCGTTTCGGTTAGGTTCGGGCTCAGCGGGCACGGGGTAAGGCGCGCGGCGTCTACCCGAGGCGGGGGCGGCCGCGCCCCGAGTCCATGGATGTCCCGAGTCCCCGCCTGACCCTGGGAGCGATACCCGTGAAAGCCGTCGTGATGGCCGGAGGCGAAGGCACTCGCCTGCGTCCGATGACCTCGTCGATGCCCAAACCGCTGCTGCCGGTTGCCAACCGCCCGATCATGGAGCACGTGCTGCGGTTGCTCCGAAAACACGGCCTGACGGAGGTCGTGGTCACCGTCCAGTTCCTCGCCTCGCTGGTGCGCAACTACTTCGGCGACGGCGAGGAACTGGGCATGGAGCTGTACTACGCCAACGAGGAGGTGCCCCTGGGCACCGCGGGCTCGGTGAAGAACGCCGAGGACCGGCTGGCCGACGACAGCTTCCTGGTGATCTCCGGCGACGCGCTGACCGACTTCGACCTCGGCGCCCTGATCGCGTTCCACAAGGAGAAGGGCGCGCTCGTCACGGTGTGCCTGACCCGGGTTCCCGACCCCGTCGAGTTTGGAATCACCATCATCGACGACGAGGGCCACGTCGAGCGCTTCCTGGAGAAGCCGACCTGGGGCCAGGTCTTCTCGGACACCGTCAACACCGGCATCTACGTGATGGAGCCGGAGGTCTTCGACTACGTCCCGTCCAACACGTCGGTGGACTGGTCCAGCGAGGTCTTCCCGCGGCTGCTCGCCGAGGGCAAGCCGGTGTACGGCTACGTGGCGGAGGGCTACTGGGAGGACGTCGGTACGCACGAGTCCTATGTGAAGGCCCAGGCGGACGTGCTCACCGGCAGGGTGGACACCGAGATCGACGGCTTCGAGACCGCGCCCGGCGTGTTCGTGGCCGAGGGCGCCGAGATCGACCCGGCGGCCATTCTCAAGGGCCCGTGCTACATCGGCCCGTACTCGAAGATCGAGGCGGGCGTCGAACTGCGCGAGCACACCGTCATCGGCTCCAACGCGGTCGTCAAGTCCGGCGCCTTCCTGCACCGCGCGGTCATCCACGGCAACGTCTATATCGGCCCGCAGGCGAACCTGCGCGGCTGCGTGATCGGCAAGAACACCGACGTGATGCGGGCCGTCCGGATCGAGGACGGCGTCGTGGTCGGCGACGAGTGCCTGATCGAGGAGGAGTCCGTCCTCACCGGCGGTGTGCGCGTCTACCCCTTCAAGACCGTCGAAGCCGGCGCGGTGGTGCACAGCGACGTGATCTGGGAGCAGCGCAGCTCCCGGTCGCTGTTCGGCCCGCGCGGCATCAGCGGCGTGATGAACGTCGAGATCACTCCCGAGCTCGCGGTCCGGCTCGCGGGGGCTTATGCGACGACTCTGAAGAAGGGCGACACCGTCATCTGCGCCCGTGACGGCTCCCGCGCGGCGCGTGCGCTGAAACGCGCGATCATCGCGGCGCTCAGCTCAAGCGCGCTCAACGTACGCGACCTGGAAAGCGTGCCGACGCCGGTCGCGCGGCTGCAGACGGCGCACGGCGCGGCCGGGGGCGTCGTGATCCGCACGACTCCCGGCGTGCCCGACTCGGTGGACATCGCGTTCCTCGACTCGACCGGAGCCGACCTCTCGCCGGGCGCGCAGCGCAAGCTGGACCGGGTCTATTCGCGCGGCGAGTACCGGCGCGCCTTCCCCGGCGAGATCGGCGACCTGAACACGCCCTCGCGCATCTTCGAGAGCTACACGCAGGAACTGCTGTCCCGGGTCGACATCTCGGGAGTGCCGGAGGCCGACCTCAAGATCGTGGTGGACGTCGGCGGCGGCGCGGCCGGCCTGGTGCTGCCCTCGCTGCTCGGCCGGATCGGCGTCGAGGCGTACACCGTCAACCTCGGCATCGACGAGGCGCACCCGACCGAGTCGCCCGGCGAACGGCACACGGCGCTGCGCCGGCTCGGCGCGCTGGTGGCCTCCTCCGAGGCGGCCTTCGGCGTGCGCTTCGACCCGGTCGGCGAGCGGATCTGGCTGGTGGACGACACCGGCGCCCGGGTCGACGAGGACCGCGCGCTGCTGATGCTCCTCGACCTGGTCGCCGCGGAACGGCGCGGCGGGAAGATCGCGCTGCCGGTGACCACCACGCGGGTGGCCGAGCGCGTCGCCGGCTTCCACGGCGTCGCCATCAGCTGGGTCTCCACCGCCCCCGACCAGCTCACCCTGGCCTGCTCGGCGCGCGAGACGATCTTCGGCGGGGACGGCCGCGGCGGCTTCGTGGTGCCCGAGTTCCACAGCGCGCTGGACGGCATCGCCACCTTCACCCGGCTGCTCGGCCTGGTCTCCCGCACCCATATGACGCTCTCCCAGATCGACGCGCGCATACCGCACGCGCACGTGCGCCGGATGGACGTGCCCACGCCGTGGGCCGCCAAGGGCATGGTGATGCGCACGGTCGTCGAGGCCGCGGAGGGCCGCGAGGTCGACACGACGGACGGGGTGCGGATCGTCGAGCCGGACGGCCGCTGGACCCTCGTGCTGCCAGACCCGGCCGAGGCCGTCACCCATCTGTGGGCCGAGGCGCCGGAGCCGGAGCAGGCCGACCAACTGCTCGGCAAGTGGGCCGAAGTGGTCGAACGCCCGGCGGGCTGAGCGCGCGGCGGCGGCGTACGGCGAGTGGCGTGTGGAGCGGTGCGGCGGGGGTCCGATAGGGTCCCCGTAGCCCACCGTTCCACACGCCACAAGCATTCGCGGCACGGCTGGTGCGTTCCGCAGCGGTTATCGACGAAGAGAGCGATGGAAGAGCCGTGACTACGACTCCTGAGGACCTCAAGTACACGGCCGAGCACGAGTGGGTGCGCGGCACCGGGCCGGTCGTGCGCGTCGGCATCACCGACTTCGCGCAGGATTCGCTCGGCGACATCGTCTTCGTCACGCTGCCGGAGGTGGGCGCGAAGATCGAGTCGGGCAGCCCGTGCGGCGAACTCGAGTCCACCAAGTCGGTCAGCGACCTCTACGCGCCGATCAGCGGCACGGTCACCGAGGTCAACGGCGCGCTCGACGCCAACCCCGAGCTGGTGAACTCGGACCCGTACGGCGAGGGCTGGATCTTCGAGGTCGAGCTGGCCGAGGGGGAGTCGGTGGCCGGCCTGCTCGACGCCGCGGCGTACACGGCGAGCACCGCGGGCTGACCGGGGACGCGGCGGTCGGCGGTCGGCGCGGTGAGGCGTTCGTCACGCGGGTGCCGGGAACCTTCCGGCGCACCCGCGCCGCACCGGCCCGTGCGTGCCCGGCCCGGCATCGTCGTGTCGGTTGACCGGGCCCGGCGCGTGCCTCTAGGTTTCGATGCGTTGTCAGCAGAGAACCGAGTATTCAGACGCAAGACATCAACAGTCCAAGGCGGATCCGGGCCGTGCGGGCCGGGAAGCGTCCCGATCGCGACAGGAGGTCGATTCGATGCCACCGTCGGAAGGCGCGGCTGACGCCTCGCTGTGCACGCGCTGCGGGCACTCCAACCTGCCGGGCAGCCGGTTCTGCTCGAACTGCGGCAACCCGCTGCTCGGCGGTCTGCCGGCGACCGAGGTCACCTCGACGATGGCCTTCGGCGCGCTGGGCCTGACCGAGCCGACCGACGAGACCGGCGAGGTGCCCGCGTACCAGGAGGAGCCCGGGGTCGCCGCGCTGGTGGTGCGCCGCGGCCCCAACGCCGGCAGCCGCTTCCCGCTGGACCAGGAGGTCACCACGGCGGGCCGCTCGCCGGACAGCGAGATCTTCCTGGACGACGTCACGGTGTCCCGGCGGCACGCCGAGGTGACCCGGACGGCGCAGGGCTTCCTGGTGCGCGACGTCGGCTCGCTCAACGGCACCTACGTCAACCGCGAGCGGATCGAGGAAGTGCTGCTCGCGGACGGCGACGAGGTGCAGGTCGGAAAGTACCGGCTCGTCTTCCACGCCGGTCGCGGCTAGCCGTGGCCCCGGCGGGCGGCACGCGCGGCCGCACCTCGATGACCATCGGGGAGGCGGTGGCCAGGCTGTCCGCCGAGTTCCCCGGGATCCGCCCGGAGACCCTGCGGGCGCTGGAGCAGCACGGCCTGGTCGTTCCCGAGCGCACGGAGTCGGGCTTCCGCCGGTACACCGAGCGGGACCTGGACGCGGTGCGCAACGCGCTGGCCGGGCCGCCGCCGCAGCGCGCCCCCGAACCGCCGCGGACGACGAATCCTGATACGAGGAATCCTGATACGCGGCTGCCCGCCGCGGCGAGCGCCCGCGCCGAGGCCCCGGCGCGCACATCCGCGCCCGCGGCGGTTCCCGCTCCCGCCGCGTCGGCCGCGTCACCGGTGGCACAGCCGCTCGACGAGGAGCCCGCGTCCGTAGGCCTGCCGAACCCCGCACGGCGCCGGGCCGCCCGCTGGCCCGAACCCGAGTACTTCACCCCCGAGCTCGGCGAGGTCGCGCTCGGCCGCGAGGGCCTGGCGCGCGCGGCCGGGCTCGCCGAGGAGTGGCTGGACGAGCTCGCCGCGCACGGCCTGATCAGCGGCCGCGATCCGGCCTCCGGCGCCGACCTGCTCGTCGCCCGGGCCGCGGCCGAGCTGCTCGGCTACGGAATCGAGCCGCGGCACCTGCGTCCGGTGGCGGTGGCCGCCGACCGAACGGCCGCGCTGGTCAAGGCCGCGAAGGCCGGCTCCTCCCGCTCGGTGACCGCTCAGACCGCGGCCGCGATCGTCCGCCTGGAGGCAGCCCTGCTTCGCGCCGCGCTGCTGGACGACTAGGCTAGTGACCGTGAACGAGCTCGATGTCGTTGGAGTGCGCGTCGAACTGCCCTCGAATCTCCCGATCGTGTTGTTGCGGGAGAGTTCCGGGGAGCGGTACCTGCCGATCTGGGTGGGGCAGTCGGAGGCGCAGGCGATCGCCGCCGCCCTGGAAGGGGCGCAGCCACCGCGTCCGCTCACCCACGACCTGTTCCGGGACACGCTCAAGGCGCTGGGCCGCCGGCTGACCGCGGTGCACATCACCTCGCTGCGCGGCGGCACCTTCTTCGCGGAGCTGCTGTTCGACGGCGGGGTGACGGTCTCCTCGCGGTCCTCGGACGGCATCGCGCTGGCGCTGCGCTGCGGAGCGAAGATCTTCGCGGCCGAGCCGGTGCTCGCCGAGGCGGGGATCCTGCTGCCGGACGACCAGGAGGACGAGGTCGAGCGGTTCCGCGAGTTCTTGGACCAGGTCTCGCCGGAGGACTTCGAGTCCTGAGGCGGCACGTGCGCGGGACGCGTTCGCCGGGCGGTGCGGGCTTGGCGGATTTCCGCGCGCGGCGGTCGTTGACGGGGCGTACGCCGCATGCGTAGCGTCGTTGCATTCGCGTGGTCCCGTCACCGGTTCGGCCGGTCGGCCGCGCCGGTGGGGATTGGACACGCCGTCGACGGGACAGGATCAAGCTGAGGTGGGTTCGGCACGTGCATCGTGAGCGGGCCCTCGACGGCCCGACGGGTGGGATCGGCGGACGTCACGCGGCCCGGGGTTCCCGGGCGCGCGGCCGCTGAAGCCGGTGGAGAGGTGGTGGGTGTGGGCACGCGGAGCGACGAGACCGCCGGGCGCGAGCCTGCCCCCGCGGCGCGCGCGCCGTTCGGCTACCGCGGCACGGTGGCCTGCGCGGCGGCCGGTATCACGTACCGTCAGCTGGACTACTGGGCGCGCACCGGCCTCGCCGGCCCCACGCTGCGGGCGGGCAGCGGACCCGGCCTCTACAGCTTCCGCGACGTCGTCATCCTGAAGATCGTCAAGCGGCTGCTCGACGCGGGCGTCTCCCTGCACAACATCCGTGCCGCCGCGGGCCACCTGGGAACCCGCGCCGCCGCCGAACTGTCGGGCATCACCCTGATGAGCGACGGCGCCGCCATCTTCGAATGCTCATCCCCCAACGAGGTCATGGAGCTGCTCGAGGGCGGCCAGGGCGTCTTCGGCATCTCCGTCGGCGCCGTCTGCACCGAGATCGAGGAAGTGCTCCGCCAACTCCCCGGCGAGGAGCCGACCTCCGACGAGGTCGAGGTCCCGCGCGCCGTCCTTCCCCCCGGCGTGGTCGACGAACTCGCCGAGCGCCGCCGATTTCGCGCGGGCTGAGCGGGACCGCGAGCGCCGCTGAGGGTGCGTGTCAGAAAGCTGAAGCGGTGCCTACCGCTCCAGTGCGGAGACGAGGTGGGCCAGGGCGCGGACGGTGCTGCGGACCTCGAGCAGGTACTTGGTCGCGGAGTAGTGGGACAGCGGGAGCCTGGGGCGGTTGGTGGGCTTGCCGCCGACGGTGTCGACCTCTACGCCGTACGGAAGTGCGAGGATTCGAAGTGCGGCCACGTGCTGGGGGAGCACGTAGATCGCGGTGCTGATCAGCAGGAGGCGCTCGCCGGGCTTGAGGTTGGCGACGTGTTCGGCGAAGAATTTGTACGAATCCGCCGTATTCGCCCTTCTGGTCGCCGGTTCCGCGGAGGGGGCGGCGACGACGCGGACCGGGAGGCCGTCGGCGGTGCGGTAGTGCTTGACGCCCCAGGTGCCGCCTATGTCCTCGAAGCGTTCGCCCTCCTCGAATTCCGGGTCGCCGAGGTCGAAGGCGCGGCGGGTTCCGGCGTCGAGGGCCTCGTATTCCTCGGTGAGGTCGCCCCAGCCGAGTTCCGCGGCCTGCTCGAATTCGTTGCCGACGAACGGGCGGTGGGCGCCGAGCGTGGTGACCTCGCCCGCGGTTATCTCGCGTTCGCGGATGACGTGCGCGGCGTACGAGGGGCGGGCGACGCAGGCGCGGACGAGGCCGCCGAGCATCAGCATGTGGTCGTAGTGCCGGTGACGCGGCGGGTCTCCGCGCAGGCCGAGGGCGTTCGCGGCGTCAATGACGCGGCTCTGCCGGGTCTCGCTCAGGCCCAGTTCGGTCGCGAGGTTCCGTTCGAGGCCGCGGCGGGTGTCCCAGAGTTCGGTGAACGTGTCGAGGGCGGCGAGGCGGGCCGCGAGGGGGAGCTCGGGGCGGGTGAACGCGGCCGGGTCGCCGCCGAACTCCGTCACGAGGACGCGCAGGGGCTCGGACCCCAGCCAGGCCTCGACGTCCGCGACGAGGTCGCCGCCGGCTCCGATCAGCGGCTGCCGCTGGAACCTCGTCCCGGTGTCCACCACTGTCACTTCGTCCTCTCCGGTCCGGGCCGGGCCGTCCAACCCGCGCCGATCGCTGGCGGCAGCCTATCCACTTCTCGTAAGCTGCTGGTGTTTACGTGAACATGACCTGGATGAGGAGCACCATGCCGATCGAGACCGGCGGGTCGGGCCGCTACTGGCTGCTTTCCGGAGCCCGCTCCAGCTACGCGATCGGCCTGACCTCGGACGACGGGCTGGTCAACCTGCACTGGGGTCCGCGGATCTCACTCGCCGACGCCGCCGAGCTGGCCGGCGCGCCGGAGCCGCACGCGCACGCGTTCGAGGGGGCCGCCGACGGTTTCGAGGAGTACCCGGTCGAGGGCGGCCTGCGCTTCGCCCGCCCCGCGCTCTCGGTCCGCGGCCGTACCGCGGACGCGGTCGTGCGCGGCACCGAGTGGACGTTCGCGGGCTGCGACGAGGAATTGTCCGGGTCTGTGTCCGGGTCCGACGCCGAGCTGCACCTGCGCTTCGTGGACGCGCTGCTCTCGCTGGAGATCACGCTGCACTACCGGCTGCGTGCCGAATTCGACCTGCTGGAACGCTGGGCCACCATCGCCTGCGCCGCCGATGCCGCGGAACCGGTCGAGCTGCTCCGTGCCGACGCCGCGGCCTGGACGCTTCCGTTGCGCGATCAGTGGCGGCTCTCCGAGTTGCACGGACGCTTCGTCGGTGAGTCGCAGCTCGAGCGTGGCACGCTGATGCACGGGGAGCACGTCTACGGCTCCCGGCACGGCCACACGTCGCACAACCACCTGCCCTGGTTCGCGCTCGACGACGGTTCGGCGACCGAGGAGCGGGGCCAGGTCTGGACGGGCGCGCTCGCCTGGTCCGGCAACTGGCGCTTCACGGTGCAGTTGCTGCCGATGGGGCGCGTGCAGGTGACCGGAGGCGCGGGCGGGGACGAGTCGGGCCTGATCGAGCTGGCGCCCGGCGCGTCGTACGAGAGCCCCGTCTTCGCGGCGCTCTACACCGGGGACGGCTTCGGCGGGGCCAGCCGCGCCTGGCACGCGTACCAGCTCGCCTGCGTGATACCGAAGGCGGAGCAGCTGCGCCCGGTGCTCTACAACTCCTGGGAGGCCACGCACTTCGACGTCTCGGAGTCGAGCCAGCGCAAGCTCGCCGACCGGGCCGCGGACCTCGGCGTCGAACTGTTCGTGCTCGACGACGGCTGGTTCGGCGCACGCCGCGACGACCGCGCCGGGCTCGGCGACTGGACCCCGTCGCCCGAGCAGTTCCCGGGCGGCCTGCGCCCGCTGGCCGAGCACGTGAACGGCCTCGGCATGCAGTTCGGCATCTGGGTCGAGCCGGAGATGGTCAACCCGGACAGCGACCTCTACCGCGCGCATCCCGAGTGGGCGCAGCACTATCCGGGCCGCAGGCGCACGCAGTGGCGCAATCAGCTCGTGCTCAACCTCGGCCTGCCCGAGGTGCGCGAGTACCTCTTCGGCCAGCTCGACACGCTGCTCGGCTCGGCCCCGATCGACTATGTGAAGTGGGACTTCAACCGCAGCTTCGCCGAGCCCGGCTGGCCCGGCGAACCGTACCCGGAGCGGCTCGGGCTCGAGCACGTGTACGGGTTCTACGGACTGCTCGACCGGCTGCGGGCCGCGCACCCGACGGTCGCGTTCGAGTCCTGCTCGGCGGGTGGCGGGCGGATCGACCTCGGCGTGCTCGCGCGCACCGACATGGTGTGGGTCTCCGACAACACCGATCCGCTGGACCGGCTGCGCATCCAGCACGGACTGAGTCAGCTGCACCCGGCGCGCGTCGCCTCGGCCTGGGTCACCGACAGCCCGAACGTCGTGACCGGCCGCGTGACGCCGCTCAAATTCCGTTTCGTGAGCTCGATGGCCGGGCTGCTCGGCCTCGGCGGCAACCTGGTCGAGTGGAGCGACGCGGAGCTCGACGAGGCGCGCGGGTGGGTGGCCCGGTACAAGAAGCTGCGGCACGTGGTGCAGCACGGCGAGCTCTACCGGCTGCGCCCGCCGGGCGAGGGCCTCACGGCGGTGCAGTTCGTGCGCGGCGACGAGACCGTCGTGCTCGCCTGGCTCGGCGCGCAGGCCTTCGCGGCGGCGCCGGGCCCGCTGCGGCTCGCGGCGCTCGATCCGGCGGCCCGTTACCGGGATTTGGAAACAGGGTTCGAATACTCCGGCGCACTGCTGCGGCAGCACGGCCTGGCCACGGGCCTGTCCGGGGACTACGCGGCCGGGATTTTCCATCTCCGGCGGGTTTCTGAGTAAAGCGCGGACCATCGTCCGGTATGGATTCGCGGCGGAATCTGGTGTTCCGCCGGAATTCATTGACCATGCTCCGACCGGCTGATATGAAAGATCTGTGAAGCGGATCGCGCTGACGAAGCGGGGCCACATCGACTACGGGCGGGTGTGGTCCGCCTCGTGTTGCCCTGGACGGTTAGAATCGCCGTAGGGCTAGTGCCACGGCCGGTTCCTTCCCCCACGACCGCCGCCGCCCCCCGTCCTGCAGAGTGGATCCGCCATGCCCGTCGAGTTTCTCGGCTACGCCGCCACGAATGACGGCTCGGAGACCCATCCGCGCACCGGGCCCAGCTTCGACCCCGACTACACGATCAGGCTGGCCCGCGCGCACGAGGACTGGGGCTGGGACCGGGTGCTGTTCGCCTACGGTTCCGGCAGCCCCGACCCCGCGGCCGCCACGGCCTACGTGGCCTCGCACACCCAGAAGCTGCAACTGCTGCTCGCGCACCGCCCGAACGTCTCGTACCCCACGTACGCCGCGAAGACCTTCGCCACGCTCGACCGGATCAGCGGCGGCCGGCTCATGGTGCACTTCATCACCGGCGGGGACGACACGGAGCAGGCGCGCGAGGGCGACTTCCTGAGCATGGCCGAGCGCTACGCCCGCACCGGCGAGTACATCGACATCGTCAAGCGCGCGTGGACCGAGCGCGAGCCGTTCAGCCACCACGGCTGGTACTTCGACTTCGACTCCTTCGTCAGCGACGTGTTCCCCGCCGCGGACCACTGCCCGCTGGTCTCGCTCGGCGGCTGCGTCCCCGAGGCGTACACGGTGGGCGCGGCCCAGGCGGACGTCTACTGCCTGTGGGGCGAGCCGCTGGAGCGCACCTTCGAGCAGATCGAGGCGATCCGCGCCGCGTCCGACGAGGCGCGCCGCGAGATCCCGCCGCGCATCCAGGTGTCCTTCCGCCCGATCATCGCCCCGACCGAGGAAGCGGCCTGGGACAAGGCGTACCGCATCGTCTCCGACATCAAGGGCAACCGGCGCCGCCGGCTCTCCCTGGTGCCCGCGCAGAGCACCGGAAGCAGGAGGCTGAGCGCGCTGGCCGGCCACAGCGAGCGCTTCGACCGCGCCCTGTGGACCCCCGCCGCCCTCGCCACCGAGGGCGCCGACGCGTCCAACGCCCTCGTCGGCACGCCCGAGACCGTCGCGCAGGCGCTGCTTGACTACTACGACCTCGGCGCGGAGATCTTCTCGGCCCGCGGCTACGACCTGCTCGAGGACGCGATCGACTTCGGCCGGCACGTCATCCCGATCGTCCGCGAGGAGGTCGCCAAACGCGACGCGGCGCGGGCCGCCGGCGGCACCCGCGGCGTCGCCGACCCGGGAGACCGGCGCAGCTGCGCGGCGTAGCCGACGGTCGCCGACGCGCTCAGTCGCCGCCCACTCCCGGCAGCGTGTCCAGCAGGGCATTGAGTTGGTCGAGGGAGTTCTGGGTCTGGCCGACCTCGGGGTCGGTGCGGTGCCGCTCGATCTCGGCGCGGAAGGAACTGACCTCGGCCTGGAGTTCGTGCACGAGGGCCTGGGTGCGCTGTTCGGCACGGGCGCGCTCGCGAGCCTTGGCGCGGAGGGCTTCGAGGCCGGAGTGGCCGGGGGTCTGGGCGGCGAGGACGGACAGCTCGCGGTCGATGCGCCTGCGCTGGGCGGTGATCTCGGCGAGGCGGCGGCGGGCGTGGCCGAGCAGGCGCAGCTGGCTGTCGTACGCGTGATCGAGTTCGGTGCGCAGGTGCTCGTCGGCGGCGGACTCGAGCGACGCGGAACGCTCGGTGCGGGAGCGTTCCAGGCAGAATTCGTTGCCCTCCGGATCCGCGAGCACGACCCAGCCGGTGCCGTCCGGCTCGCGGCGGTCCTCGACGAGTCCCGCGCCGAGCTCCAGCATCCGCACTAGCGCCTGATCCCTGGTCGGCTGCGCGCCGTCGGCCGCGTCCGGCCACACGTCGAAGTGCACCCGGTTCTTGACCGCCTTCGGCTCGGGCACCCGGATGAACAGCAGGCCCGCCGTCCCCCGCGGGTCCAGGATGAGCGCCGCCGCCGCCCCGGGCCGGTTCGGGTCCCGCGGATCCTCGCGGTAGCCGAGCAGTTCGGCCCAGAAGCGGGCGAGAAGGTACGGATCGGCGCAGTCGAATGTGATGTGCCTGATGCGAAGGCTCATCTCATCAGGGTGCCACGGCCCTGAGACTCGGTCCAGGATACGGACGCTGGCCGGCGGCCGGCCGCGCCTGACGGTGCGTCAAACGGCACGGGCAACGCCGAGCAGGTGCGAGCTCGCGGCGAGCAAGGCCGGGTCGTCCTCCACCAGGCGCGCGGCGCGCACGGCCGACTCGAACAACTCCGGCCGGTCCTCGACGAGACCGCTCGCCAGCAGCGGCACCAGCGGGCCCTCGATCCCGTAGACCGCCGGATCGCCGAGCCCCGCCGCGCCGAAATCCGCGCGGATCTCCGCCACCGTGTGGAAGTACGCGACGGTGAAGCCGGTGGCCGGATCGTTGTCTCCCGTGTGCCTCAGCCGACGAAGGTGCTCGACCATCTCGTCGTCGTTGATGCGCGCCTTCGCGGCCAGGTCGATGATCGGCGCGTGCCGCGAGATGAAGGCGGCCGCGATCACGCCGCCCCCTCGGGTCACGCGGCGGGACTCGGCGAGCGCGCGGGCGCGGTCGGCCGGGTCGACGAGATGGTAGAGCGGGCCCAGCATCAGCACGGCGTCGACCGACGCGTCGAGCGCGGTCAGGGCTCTGGCGTCGCCGTCCTCGACCGCGAAGGTACCGTGCGCGCTCGCCTGCTCGCGGTGCCGCGCCACCGGGTCGACGAGCGTGACCCGGTAACCGAGCGAGACGAGCCAGGCCGCGTACACGCCGGGGCCGCCGCCGACATCCAGAACGCGCGCCGGAGCCGGTGGCAGGAACCGCAGCAGCAGTTCCTTGGTGCGTTCGAGCTCGAGGCGGCCGTAGGCGTTCACGCTCAGCCGGTCGACCTCGTTGTAATGGTCCGAATACCAGCCGTCGATGTGCGCGTCGAACTCGGGCAGGTCCTCGGGCAGGTCAGGGTCCACGGAAACGGAAGAGGTGTCCATGAACTGATTTTTCCGTCCCGGGGGAGCGGAGCGCCACGGATTTATTTCGCGTCGCGGCGCGGATGGATGGTCTCGTGCGCGTTCAGCATCGCGACGAACTTCTCGATGCGCTTGGCCCGCGTATCAGCGCGCTTAGCCGCATGCACGCGGTAGAGCACGGCGTACCGGTTGGCGCTGTCGAGGGTCGCGAAGAACTCCGCGGCACGCGGTTCGGCATCCAGCGCCGCCTGCAGGTCCTCCGGCACGGTGGCCCCGCTCTGGCTCGGATACGCGGCCTCCCAGCGGCCGTCCTCGCGCGCCCGCTCCACCTCGCGCAGCCCGCCCGGCCGCATCCGCCCGGCCTCGATCAGGGCCGTCGCACGGTCCCGGTTGATCCGCGACCACTTGCTGCGCGCCGTGCGCGGGGTGAAGCGCTGCAGCCAGAACGACTCGTCGTACGGACGTTTCTGACCGTCGATCCAGCCGAAGCACAGCGCCGATTCCAGCGCGGTCGCGTAGTCGATGCTCGGTGTCTCGCTGCCCTTCTTCGCGAGCTTGAGCCACAGGCCCGGCGAATCGGCCGGCTGGTTCTCGAGCCAGCTTTCCCATTCCCCCGCGGTGGCGAAGAGCAACATGGGACCCACGTTAGCAGCCTAAGCCGCGTGGCCTGCGTACGGAGCCAGGAACTGCGGCACCAGATCCGGCGTTGCGGCGGCGGCGAAGGCCAGCGCCTCGGTCATCGGCACGTCGGCGACTGAGTAGCGCTGCTTGCCCGCGGCGGTCGTCACGGTCATCGTCACCAGATCACGCCTGCGCTGGAACCACGTCTGCCGCAACTGCCAGCCGATCACGCCGCGCACGTTCAGGATGCTGCGGCGGCGTACGAGGCTGCCGGTGCTCAGCACGATCCAGTCACCGACGAGCCGGTGCCCGAGCCCGCGGTACCGGTCCCGTGCGATGAGGAATCCGAGGACCAGCGCTATGACGAGGATCACAAGCGCCCAGTAGGGAAGGCGAACGCCGAGGGCGAGCAGTGTTGTCTGCGAAGCGGCGTAGAGCACGAGGATCGGCGCGACGGCCCGAGTCTCCCGTCGCCGAAGCGCCGCGCGGCCGTGTGCGGGGAGTTCCATCGAGCAGATTTCGGCCGGCACGCCCAGGATCTCGGCCGCGACCCGATCCGCGACCGCGCGCGGCGCGGGCGGCAACAGCACCGAACCACCGCGCTCGGCGCCGCCGCCCGCGCGCAGGCCGGTGGTGATCGCGATGCAGCGCGCGCCCTTCGCCGCCCGCAGCGAGAGCGGCTCGCTGATCTCGACGCCGCGCAGCCGGGCCTCGTCGATCGTCGTCGCACGCGTGGAGAGCAGCCCGCGCGTCACCCGCAGCGAGCCCGTCCCGGTGCGCACGAGGCGGAAGTTCCAGAACACCGCGATGTATCCGAGCACTGAGACGGTCACCAGGCCGAGCACGACCGCCAGGCTGCCGACCGGTATCGATTCGGCCAAGGACATGCGTGTCACGTCGTGGATGCCCGAATGCACCGGTCCGAGCGCGGCCAGGTCCACGCCCGCGTCGTGCTCGGCGTTCGTCACGAAACCGACCAGCACGCCGAGGATGACCAGGCCGGTCAACGTGAGTGGCGCGAAGCGGATCCAGGAGGCCCGCAGCCGGACGATCTCGGACTCGGGCGGCGGGACGGCACGGGCGGCAGTGGCGGTGTCGGCGTCGGTGTCTCCGACGGAGACGCGCGCCGCGCCGCGCGTTCGCGGGGCGGCCAGCAGCAGTGAGCGCAGGGCCTCGGCGTCGGCGACGCTCAGCGCGTCGAGGTGGAAGTTCTCGCCCTCGCGCCGGTCGTTGCGTCCCGTGCCGATCTTCACCCGGGCGACGCCGAGCAGCCGGTACATCACATGCGCCGTCAGATCCACACTGCGCACGCCGGCGCGCGGTGCCGAGAGCACCCGCGGCGAGAGCAGGCCGCGCCTGATGTACACGCGATCGTCGGTGACCTGGTATTTCGTACCGAACCAGCGCCAGATCCCGGCCAGCACGGCGAACGCGCCGACGCACAGCCCCCAGTAGTTCTGGTGGCCGCCGCGCGTGCCCTCGTAGAGCAGGCCGATCAGCACGGGTGCGGAGCGCAGCAGGTCGGTGATCGGGCGTACGGCGAGGGCGCGCGGGCTCAGCCGCAGCCAGGCGTCGGGGGAGGGAACGCCCTGAGGTGGAGCGGGAACCGCGATCGTCTCGGCGCTCACGTCGCGTCGCCCGGGATGCCGGCGGTGACGAGGGAGAGTTCGGCCTGCAGTTTCTCCGCCGTCGCCAGGTCGAGGCCGTGGATCTTGATGTGCCCGGCCGCGGACGCCGTGGTCGCGGTCACGTTGGCCAGCCCGAAGATCCGCTCCGGCAGGCCGCGCTCGGTGTCGATCGTCTGGATCCGGCTGATCGGCGCGATCCGCCAGCGCACGGAGAACCAGCCCGTCCGGGTGTAGAGCGCGTCCTGGGTGACCTCCCAGCGGTGCACGCGGTAGCGCCAGCGCGGCATCACCAGCACCCGGACCGCCAGCAGGAACGCGGTGGCCCCGATCGCGATCCACCAGGCCGAACCGAAGCCGCACAACGCCGCGATCCCGGTCTCGATACCGACGAGGACGACGGCCCCGATCGTCGAGACCGTCGTCCAGTACCAGATCGCCCGGCGGCTCACCAGGTTGCGCGGCGCGCGCAGACCCGGCGGTGTCTCCTGAGCCGCCACCCCTGTCTCCGTCATGGATTCAGCGTGCCACAGGGGGTTTTCCCAGTGCGCGGGCCCGCTGGCCCGCCGACCCGCTGCCCGGGCCTCAGCCGGACTTGCGGCGGAAGGAGCGCTTGCCGCCCGCCTGTCCGTGGGCCCCGTGCGCCTTGCCGGAGGTCCCGGCGGCCGTCTCGGTGCGATGCCGCAGTGCCTGCTTGCGCTCCAGCGCCTCCCGGAACTTCCGCTTGACCTCGTCCTGCTCGGTCTCCGCGGAATCGGCCGGCTCGGCCTGATCGTGTTCAGCTTCGCTCATGCGCCAAGAGTGGCATACGCGGGACCCCGCGGCCACGATTTATCCCGATTCCCGGCGAACGCCGACGGCGGGCGACCCTCGGCCGCCCGCCGTCAACGCCGACTACCGCTCGCGGCTCAGCCGGAGCCGCACACGTACAGCGTGCCCACGCTCGAACCGCCGTAGGCCGAGGACGAGACCGTCTTGCAGTTGGCCTTCACCCAGGACTCGATCGCCGAGGTGGCGGTCGAGCTCGTGCCGCCCATGCCGCCGCCCATGCCTCCGGAGCTGCTGATCAGGACGTACTTCAGCTCGCCGTTCGCGACCAGCTCCTTGAACTGGGCCAGCGAGGGGTAGCCGTTGTTGCCGCTGAACCCGCCGACCGGCAGGACCGAGGCGCCCGCGTTGGCGATGTAGTCCTCGGCGTCACCCGAGCTCATCACCGCGAACAGGTACTTGGCGCTGCCCTGATGGGCCTTCAGGTACGTCACCAGCTGCTGCTCGGAGCTGGTGAGCGTGCTCCCGCTGCCGCCCGGCGTGCCGCCTCCGCCCCCTCCGCCCCCTCCGCCGCCGCTCGGCGCTCCGGTACGGCCGGACGTGCTGCCGGAGCCGGAGCTGCTGGACGAGCCGGGGAGGCCGCCGCTGGGGGCGCCGCTGTTCGAGTTGCTCGAGCCCGAACCGCTCGACGAGGAGCCGGGGAAGCCGCCGCTCGGTGCGCCGCCGCTGCCGCTGCCCGAACCGCCGGGGAACCGGCCCGTCGTGCCGCCGGGACCGCCGGAGCCGCTCGACCCGCCGGGCGTGCCGCCGCCTCCGCCGCCGGTGCGTCCGGCGCTGCCGAACTGACCGGAGTACGGGCCGGCCGCCGCGTTGATCGACGTGCCGTTGTACCCGGCCGAGGTGTCGAGGGTGGACAGCGCCCAGGCGGCGGGGGTCGCGACCATCGCCATGGTGCCGAGCACGATGCCCACGGCCAGCACCTTGCCGATCCGCTTGATCCGGTACGCGACCAGCAGCAGGATCGAGGCCAGGCCGAGCGCGATGACCAGCGGCGGCAGCCAGCCGAGGAACACGGTGTTCTCGTACGAGAGGTGCGTGGCCCAGGCGACCGTCGCGGCGATCGCCACGATCAGCAGCCAGCCGAGCCTGTCGTCGTCCCGGAAGGCCCGGAACAGTCCGACGATGCCGGCCGCGCCCAGGGCGGCGAGGCCGGGAGCGAGCACCGTCATGTACTGCGAGTGCGGGATGGTGCCCGCGCTGAACGCGAGCGCCGTGATGCCGAGCGTGCCGGCCCACATCAGGTAGCCCGCGCGCACGCCGTCGGCCCGTCCGGCGCCGCGCGCCTTGATCAGGCCGAAGACCAGCGCGATCAGGGCCAGCGGGTAGAGCCAGCCGATCTGCGAGCCGAAGCTCGCGCCGAACAGCTTGCCCCAGTCGTTGCCGCCGCCACCGAAGCTGCCGCCGCTCGTGGTGCCGGTGACCGAGCCGAACCGGGAGGTGAAGTTGTAGTCGAACACCATCGTGAAGATGTTGTTCGTGCCGTTCGATCCGTCGATGAACGGACGGTCCGCCGCCGGGGTCAGCTGCACGATGACCATCAGCCAGAGCGAGGCGACGACCGTGACCGCGCCGAAGACCAGCGTGTGCTTGATCCGCCTGAGCAGCGGATGCGGCGCGCAGATGAGGTAGACCAGTCCGAAGACCGGCACGACCGTCCAGGCCTGCACCATCTTCGTCTGGAAGGCCATGCCGATCCAGAACCCGGAAAGCGCGAGAGCCCTGAGCCTGCCCTCGTTCACCGCGCGCTGGAACGCGTCGGTGGCCAGGATCAGACACATCGTCAGGGCGTTGTCCTCGAGACCTGAGTGGCCGAAGGTGGCCGCCACGATCGGGGTGAGGGTGAACAGCCCCGCCGACAGCAGCGCGACGTCGCAGCGTCCGGTCCACCGCCGGGCCAGCCGGTAGAGAACCAGGACGCTGATGACGCCCTCGATCGCCTCCGGCAGCGCCAGCGCCCAGGCGTGATAGCCGAAGATCTTGATCGAGATCGCCTGCGGCCAGAGGAAGCCCCAGAGCTTGTCGATGGTGACCGAACCCGCAGGGTCGAAGGAGCCGTAGAGGAGGTTCTTCCAGCTCATCGACATGCTGCGGGCGTCCGCCGCGTAGAAGTTGTTGGTGGCAGTGTGGAACGCGCCCCAGGTGAAGACGAGCGCGGCCAGCGCGGCCACCGCGAGCAGGCCCGGTCTGGCCCAGCCTGGTTGGTCCGGGGGGAACAACCAGGCACGGACGGACCGGGATCGGGTGTGCCCCGGCGGCTCGCCCGCCGAGGTCGTGGTGTTTTCCGTTGCCGTGATCGCCATGCCGACCAGGCTGTCGGCGCGGGATTAGACAATCATGAGGGCGTTGTTAATCGGCCGTCCGAATGCGGATTGAATGTTTTCAAAATGTGAGTAGAGGTAAATATCGACCCGTCAGAATTGAGTGTCTTCTTCAGCGTTGAGCAGCGCGCGCTGGCTGGAGTCCGCGGCGTGCAACGTGGCGAAGAGCTGCGGCAGCGTGGCGGGCGAGACCGGGTCGTCGGACTCGGAGTTCACCGCGAGCGCAATGTCGTATCCGCCGTGCTCGCCGATGTAGAGATAATTACCGCTGTCATCAGTGGCCACCCACAGATCGCTCGCGGTTTGCGCGCAGCTGAGTTGGTCGCCGGATCCCGCTGAGAAATCCGCCGAGGCCCAGTCGATCGCGCACGGTGAGTTCTTGCCGGGCGAGACGATCACCTCGAGGTCGTCGACGGCCGGAGCGGGGGTGTCGTGGCCCGTGTAGCTGATCGTGGCCACACCGCCGACGTAGCTGTAGGAGCTCGGCAGGTAGCGGCTGGGGGCCTTCGCCAGCAGCAGCATCGCGTCCGGGGCCGCGGGCTCCGCGTTCGCGGCGCGGACCGGCATGTCCGCCGCGCGCGCCTGGCCGTTGCCGACGCTCTCGATCGCCAGGGCGCCCGCGATGATCGCGAGGCAGGCGGCGCCGACCGCGTGCGTCCGGTAGCGCCGGATCCAGCGCGGATTCGCCGAGGCGAGCACCACGGCGTCCCCCGCGCCCGCGACTGCGCCCGCGCCGGCGGCCGCCACGGCCACCGCCGGCCGCGCCGCGCGCCACCGCACGATCGCGGCCGCCGCCGGGTACGGCAGGGTCAGCGCGCCCCACTCCAGGACCAGCTCGTTGATCGACGAGCCGACCGGCAGCCCGAGGAACTGCGCGAGCAGCCAGCCGGCGCTGCCGAAGCCGAGCACGGTCGTCGCCCGCCGCGCCGCGACCCGCCAGCCGGTCTCCAGCGTGCTGTGCGTCATCCACACGAACGCCGCCCACACCAGCAGCAGCCCGCCGAAGGGCAGCAGGTAGCTCGTCGGCCCGAAGGAGATCTGCCCGTCGTCCGCGTCGCCGCTCGCCATCCAGTAGCCCGAGGCGAGCAGCGGGCCGGTCAGCCATCCGGACAGCGCCGCGTAGCCGAGCCAGTGCATGGGGTGAGGGGCAGCTGGCCGCGGCTGGGTCCGCGAGTCGTGCATGGTCACGGGCCGGTCCTTCCTTTCTGCGGAGATTGTGCACTACGCGGCTGAGAGTTCCTAGGGGGCGGGCGGGATCCGCCGGACGTCCCGGTGGGAGTTCGTGCGGTACGTGATTACTTCGAAATCACAGGAAGTGCCCAGTAGCTCTGAGCCCTTATCCGAGGATTACTTTGAAAACGAACGATTTCTTGCGAAGTCACGATCCGGCAACGTGGTTGACGGGATATTTTCGCCGGTACTACATTCCGGTTATTCCCGTGCACGGTCCTGAGAAGCGCTGAAGCGGCGTCAGGACTTGTACCGCCCCGGGCGGGTGGCGGCGCGTGCCCGGAACGGACGCCACGCACGATCCCAGCACCACCCGTGACAGAGATCTGACGAGCTTTCGCCATCCGATCTCGCCGCGCCGGGCGCTACGCCCCCGGCGGTACCGACGCAACGGCGCGGCGGGCCTGACCTGTGAGGTGTTTCTCCGCATGACCGTCCTCTCGAAGGCGCAGCCCGGGCGCCTCGCCCGCAACGCCGCCTATACCGCCGCCCTCGCCGCCCTGCTCGGCACGGCCGCCGCGTGCTCCTCCTCGGGCACGCCGGCCGCGCAGGCCTCCGCGAACGCGCAGCAGACCATCGTCTTCGCCACCCACGGACTAGGCGCCGAGGGGCAGGCCACGAATGCCGCCATCGCCGGCTTTGAGAAGCAGTATCCGAACATCAAAGTCCAGGTCTTCAACCTGGACGCGTCATCCACCAACCAATTGACCCAGCTCGAGCAGCGTTTCCAGGCCGGGACCGGGCTCGACGTGGTGGACGGCGACGTGACCTGGGCCCCGCAGTTCGCCGCGGCCGGATACATCAAGAACCTCTCGTCCGCCGGCTTCGACACCTCGCAGTACTTCCCCGGCCAGGTCGCCTCGGCCCAGTACAACGGCACGCTCTACGGGGTGCCCTGGTACATCAACGCCGAGGGCGTCTACTACCGCACCGACCTGGTCAAGACGGCGCCGACCAGCGCCACCGAACTCGTCTCCGACGCGCAGGCCGCGATGAAGTCGGACTCCGCGCTCAAGGAGGGCTTCGCCTGGGAGGGCGACAAGTACGAGGGCGCCGTCTGCGCGTTCATCGACTTCCTCGGCGGCTTCGGCGGCAAGCTCGACCTGTCGAACCTGAACACCGCGGCCAACCAGCAGGCCCTGCAGTTCATGTACGACACGATCCACAAGGACGCCGTCACCCCGCAGGCCGCGAGCTCCTGGCAGGAGTCGAACGTGCAGAGCGCCTGGGAGTCCGGGCAGACGGCGTTCGCGCTCAACTGGCCGTACGAATACGCCAGCACGCTGAAGCTCGCCTCGCTGAAGAGCGACATCGGCTGGATCCCGTTCCCCTCCACCGCCGGCACGCCCGCCGCGGCCCTCGGCGGGGACGACCTGATGGTCGCGAGCAAGAGCGCGCACCAGGCGGCCGACGTGGAGTTCGTCAAGTACCTGACGTCGGTCGCGGCGGAGCAGCAGCGTGCCCAGACCGCCGGCGACCCGCCCGGTGACAAGAGCGCGTACAACGACACGCTCTACGCCGCGGCCCCGTACTTCAAGGCCGAGCAGGCCGTCTTCGCGGACACCGTCTCCCGGCCGAGCTCCCCGGTCTATCCGCAGATCTCCGAGGTGCTGCAGACGATGATCTCCTCCGTGCTCGCCGGACAGTCCGGCCCGAGCGCGGCGCTGAGCTCGGCGCAGTCGCAGATCCAGCAGATCCCGGGCTACACCGCCTGATGGCCACCGTCGACGAAGTCCGGGGCGGCGCGCCCGCCCCGGACCCGAGGCCGCGAAAGAAGAGCGCGAAACCGCGGCGTGGCACGCTGCTCGGCCAGGACCGCAGGCTCGGCTACGGACTGACCGCCCCGGCGATCGTCCTGCTGCTCGGGATCACGGCGTATCCGCTCGTCTACAACATCTGGAACTCGTTCCACTACGCCGTCCCCGACATCCCGTTCATCAACGGCAAGCTCGCCGGCCTGGCCAACTTCCGGCGGATGTTCTCCGTCGGCAGCACGTTCATGCCCGCGCTGCTGCACACGGTGGTCTTCACCGTCGTGTCGGTCGTGATCGAGGTCGCGATCGGCCTCGTGCTGGCGCTCGCGCTGAACAAGTCGTTCCGCGGCCGCGGGCTGGTGCGCGCGGCCGTTTTCATCCCGTGGGCGGTGCCGACCGTCGTCTCGGCCGAGGTGTGGAAGGAGATGTTCGACCCGCAGCAGGGCTTCGTGGACTACGCGCTCAGGCTGCTGCACCTGCCCGGCGGCACGACCACGTGGCTCGCGAACACGGACACGTCCTGGGTGGCGCTGTTCATCGCGGACGCGTGGAAGAACACCCCGTTCGTCGCCATCATCCTGATCGGCGGCCTGCAGGTGATCCCGGCCGAGATCTACGAGGCGGCCAGGATCGACGGCGCCTCGCCCTGGCGGCAGTTCCGCAGACTGACCTTGCCGCTGCTCAAGCCGGCGCTGATGGTCGCGCTGATCTTCCGCACGCTCTCGGCGTTCCTGGTGTTCGACGTCATCTACATCATGTCCAACGGCGGCCCGGGCACCTCCACCGAGACGCTCGCCTACCTGGACTTCAACGCCTTCCACGTGGACAACGACTACGGCTACGGCGGCGCGATCTCACTGGTGCTGATCGTGCTCTGCCTGCTGATCGCGGGCGCTTACACGCGGATCTTCCGGGAGAGAGCATGAGTACCCTGACGATCACCCAGGACGGCCGCTCGGCGCAGTTCACGGTCCCGCGCCGCCGCTCCGTGCGCCCGGCGTCCGTCGGCCGCACGGTGCTGTTGTCGCTGTTCGTGCTGGTCTCGCTGTTCCCGTTCTACTGGATCGTGATCACGTCCTTCAAGACGAACGCGGACCTCGCGCGCGGCACGCACAGCCTGCTGCCGACCTCCTGGAGCTGGAGCGCCTACAAGGCCGACTTCTCCCAGTACGACTACTGGCACAACGTGCTCAACAGCGCGATCGTGGCCGTGAGCACGACCGCGATCACCATCGTCGTCGCCAGCGCCGCGGGTTACGCGCTCGCCAGGACGAGGATGCGCGGACGGCCGATCATGCTCGGCTTCATCCTGGTCGCGGGGTTCTTCCCGGTCATGGCGATGGTCGGTCCGCTGTTCCTCACGTTCACGCACGTCAACGCGATCGACAGCTTCTGGACCCTGATCCTCAGTTATCTCGTCTACACGCTGCCGATCGCGATCTGGTTCCTGGCCAACTTCTTCTCCCAGATCCCCGTCGAGATCGAGGAGGCGGCCGTCGTCGACGGCCTGACCAGATTCAGGGCCCTGTTCCGCGTCATCGTCCCGGTGGCGATGCCCGGCGTGCTCACCGCGGCGATCCTGAGCTTCATCCTGGCCTGGAACGACTTCACCTTCGCGCTCAGCTTCATGCAGACCCCGAGCAAGTACACGGCTCCACTGGCCATCAACAACCTGGGGCACAGCCAGTTCCAGGTCTTCCCCAACATGATCGACGCCGCGGTCGTCGTCGTCACGATCCCCATCGCGCTGCTCGTCCTGATGGCACAGCGGCGCATCGTATCCGGCTTCACCTCGGGCTCGACGAAATAAATGCGTCCCGGCAGACGGCACTGAGTCGCTAGTGTCGGCACGTGCTGAAATTGATCACCCTTGTCGCCGGGCGCGTGCGGGGCGCTCTCGCCCGGCGATGGGGTGGCAGCCTCTTCCGGCGCCGTACGTTCAGGCTGCTGTGGATAGGGGAGACCACCAGCCAGTTCGGGAGCGCGGTGACGACGGTCGCGCTGCCGCTCCTGGCGGTGGAGAGTCTGCACGCCGGCGCGTTCGAGGTGGCGCTCCTCACGGCGGCTACGTGGCTGCCGTGGCTCCTGATCGGATTGCTCGCGGGCGCGTGGGTCGACCGGTGGCCGAAGCGTCGGCTGATGCTGGCCTGCGACATCGTCTCGATGCTGGTGCTCGCCAGTGCGCCGGTTGCTGACTGGTGCGGCGTACTGACGATTGGGCAGCTTCTGGCCGTCGCGGTGCTGGCCGGGGTGTCCTCGGTCTTTTTCACCAGCGCTTACTACGCCTACCTGCCCGTCCTCGTCGATGGCCACGACTTGGTGGAAGCCAACGCCAAGCTTCAAGGCAGCCAGGCCGCGGCGCAGATCGGCGGGCCGGGGCTCGCGGGTGGTATCGCGGCTCTTGCCGGCGTCGCGGCGGCCCTGCTGGCCGATGCGGTGAGCTTCGCGGTCTCGGCAGCGTGCCTGCGCTTCATCGGTGCCGACGAGCCGGATACGCAGCCGAGCGGGGAACGGCGCGGAGTACGCACCGAAGTGGCAGAGGGCGTGCGGTTCCTGCTCGGCGATCGCTACCTGCGGCCCGTGGCCATCGCCGCCGCTCTCGGAAACCTCTTTCTGACCGGGGTCGAGTCGCTGCTGGTGTTCTTTCTCGTCCGGGTCGTCGGGGTAAGCGCGGGCGTCGCCGGAGCCTTGATGGGGGCGGTGGGCGTCGGTGGGCTGATCGGCGCCCTGTGTGCGCGGCGTCTGGCCGACAAGCTCGGCACCGGGCGCGCGGTGCTGTGCTGCTACGTCGTCGGGCTGCCGTTCATGCTCCTCGTTCCTCTCACGGGCACGGGCGTCGGCCTCGCGCTGTTCGCGGGATACGGGGTGACGGGAGCGGGTATCGTCGCCGGGAACATCATCTATGACGGATTCGTCCAGCGGTACAGTCCGCCTGAGGTCATGGGGCGCATCGCGGCGAGCGGCAGCACGATCGCCTACAGCTGTATGCCGGTGGGCGCGGTCCTGGCCGGCGCACTCGGCTCGTTCGTGGGTGTCCGTGCCGCGCTCTGGATCATGTCCGCTGGACTCGTCGCCACCGGCGCCCTGCTCGTATTCTCGCCGTATCGGCGTCTGCGCGAGCTCCCCACCTCGTTTGAGGGCTGAGTCGGCCCGGTGCTCGGCGCGGAACTCGCGAAGCACCGGGCCGCAGGCGGCGACGGCGACGGCGGATCAGTCCCTTTCGTCCAGTCTGAACCAGAAGAATCCGTGCCCGGACATGGTCAGCGGGTAGGGGACGTCGCCGATCTTGCGGAAGGGGATGCCGCCGAGCAGCTCGATCGGCTCGGTGGCCTGGAACTGCGCCAGGTCCAGCTCCGTGGGCTGGGGGTAGCGGGAGAGGTTCATCGCGCAGAGCACGATCGATTCCTTGCCGTCGGGGGACTTCCCCGCCTCGAGTTGGCGAACGAAGGCGAGTACGGCGTCGTTGGTGGACTCGATCTGGGTGTACTTGCCTAGGCTGAACGCGGGATTCTCCCTGCGGAGCTGGATCATCCGTTTGGTCCAGTGCAGCAGGGACGAGGTGTCCTTCATCTGCGTTTCGACGTTCGTGCGCTGATAGCCGTAGACCGGATCCATGATCGCCGGCAGGTACATCCTGCCGGGATCGCACTGGCTGAAGCCGGCGTTCCGGTCCGGGTTCCACTGCATCGGGGTGCGGACGCCGTCGCGGTCGGCGAGCCAGATGTTGTCGCCCATGCCGATCTCGTCGCCGTAGTACAGCACCGGGCTGCCGGGCAGCGACAGCAGCAGGGCATTGACCAGCTCCAACTGCCGCCGGTCGTTGTCCAGCAGCGGGGCCAGCCGTCGCCGGATGCCGACGTTGGCCTTCATCCGCGGGTCCTTGGCGTACTGCTCGTACATGTAGGCGCGCTCTTCGTCCGTGACCATCTCGAGCGTGAGCTCGTCGTGGTTGCGCAGGAAGATGCCCCACTGGCAGCCGTCCGGGATCGGCGGAGTCTGCGCGAGGATCTCCGCGACCGGCTTCGCGGACTCCTGCTTGACCGCCATGAAGATGCGCGGCATGACCGGGAAGTGGAAGGCCATGTGGCACTCGTTGCCGCCGGCCTCCGGATCGCCGAAGTAGTCGATCACGTCCGCGGGCCACTGGTTCGCCTCGGCCAGCAGCACCCGGTCCTGATAGTCCCGCTCGACCATCGCACGCACCTCTTTGAGGAACTCGTGCGACATCGGCAGGTTCTCCCCGTTCGTACCCTCCTCGTGGTACAGGTACGGGACCGCGTCGAGCCGGAAGCCGTCGATGCCGAGGTCCAGCCAGAAGCGCAGCGCCGCCATCATCTTCCGGCGCACCTTCGGGTTGTGGTAGTTCAGGTCCGGCTGGTGCGAGAAGAAGCGGTGGAAGTAGTACTGGCGGCGCACGGTGTCGAAGGCCCAGTTCGACGTCTCGGTGTCGGAGAAGATGATCCGCGCGTCGGCCATGCCCTTGTCGTCGTCGGCCCAGACGTAGAAATCGCCGTAGTGGCCCTGCGGATCGTCACGCGAGCTCTGGAACCACGGGTGCTGATCACTCGTATGGTTCATCACGAAGTCGATGATCACCCGGATGCCGCGGGCGTGCGCCGCCTCCACGAACTGCACGAAGTCGCCGAGGTCGCCGAACTCCGGCAGGATCCCGGTGTAGTCCGACACGTCGTAGCCGCCGTCCCGCAGCGGGGAGTTGAGGAAGGGCGGCAGCCAGATGCAGTCGATGCCGAGCCAGTGCAGATAGTCGAGTCGCTTGGTGAGGCCGGTCAGGTCGCCGGTGCCGTCCCCGTTCGCGTCGAAGAAGGTGCGCACGAAGACCTCGTAGAACACGGCGCGCTTGAACCAGTTCGGGTCCCGCTCGCTGCTGGGCAGGTCCAACGGAGAGTCGGCGACCGGCTCGATCGGCAGGGCCTGAAGCGCCCCCGCTGTGGTGATGTCGGACAACGTAGGGCTCTTCCTTCGCAGACGCTCGCCGTGAGGAGCTGACGCTCGGGCGCGCGGTCGGATCAGTCAACGGGCTCTATGTCATGCGACCGGACTCCCGGTCGGCGTCAGCGCGGGGTCCCCGGTCTGGCCGAGGACGAGCGCCACCGCGCCCAGCGCGCAGGCCTGCGCACCGAGCGCGGCGGGTATTATTCGCAGCTCGGAGCCCGCCGCAGGCAGGTTCACCGCCGTGGCCGCCTCGCGCAGCGGGGCCAGCACCAGTTCGCCCGCCGCGGCCAGCGCCCCGCCGACGACCACCGCGGCCGGGTCCAGGATCGTGCACAGCATGCCGACCGCCCGCCCGGCCGTCCGCCCGGCCTCGGCCAGCGCCCTGATGCAGCCGCGGTCGCCCTGCCACGCCTTGGTGATCACGTCGCGCAGGGTGATGCGGTCCCCGTATCCGGGCTCAAGCGAGCGCATCACGTTCGGCAGGCCCACGTACGACTCCAGGCAGCCGCGGTTGCCGCAGCGGCACAGCGGGCCCTTGTCGTCCATGACCAGATGGCCGATCTCCCCGGCTCCGCCGACGGCGCCGCGGGTGAGGCGGCCGTTGCTGACGAACGCCGCGCCGACCGTGTTGTGCAGCTTCACGTACACGAGCTCGTCGATGTCCGCACCCGCCCCCCACTGACGCTCCGCCAGAGCGCCCAGGTTCGCGTCGTTGTCGGCGACCACCGGCAGGTGCAGCCGGCGGCCGAGTTCGGCGGCGACCGGGATGCCGGACCAGGTGGGGATCAGCCCGGAGTTCGGCAGCGCGCTCGCCCGGTTGTACGGCCCGGGCAGGCTCACGCCGACGCCCAGGATGCGCGCCGGGTCCGTGCCGGCCTCGTCCATCGCCGCCCGCACGAGGTCGGTCGCGGCGTCCAGGCCGTGGCTCGGGTCGTAGTCCGCGGGCAACGGCGCCGACTTCGCGATCTGCACGGCGTGCGTCACGTCCGCGATGATCACGTGCACGTGCCGGTAGCCGAAGTCGATGCCGATCGCCTCGCCGCTGGCGGGGTTCAGCATCACCGCGGTGCCCGGCCGGCCGGCCCGTCCGCCGGCCGGCGGCAGCTGGCCGCCGAGCTCCATCACCATCCCCTCCGCGACGAGGGAGCCGACCAGGGTGGAGACGGTGGACGGCGAGAGCCCGACCACCCGCGCTATCTCCGCCCTGCTGAGCGTGCCGCGTTCGCGCAGCAGCCGGATGACGGCCTGCCGGCTGCGCTGGTTGCGGCCCTGCTCGCCCCGGGCCTGCTGCTGCGTCATGGCACGAGGATCGGGCTTGTCCAACGATTCGTCAAGTATCGAAATAATGACACCCTGACTGTCGCATTACTTCGGACTGATTAGTTCGAAAATCACTTATTCATCTTGTTCTTGACGGGCTATTAGCTCGGGTCTAACGTCTGCCGCAGAGCACGGAGATCCGGACTGCGACTCTCCTGCCGGTTCGCCTGGGGCGCCGCCCCGCTCCGGGCGGGCCGCAGCGGGTCACCAGCGGATATCGTGGGCACCCGGAGGTTTCACCGGGTGGGAGGAGCGCTACGGCAGTGGCCGGGATCGAATTCGTCGACGTCACGCGCGTGCAGCGGGGGATGTGGCGGCCGGTCCTCGAGCGCGTCGATCTGCGGGTGCGCGACGGCGAGCTCATGGTCCTGACGGGAGCCTCCGGCAGCGGCAAGTCCGCGCTGCTGCGGGCGCTCGCCGGCGCCGACGAGACCATCTCCGGCCGGGTGCTGATCGACGGCAAGGACGTGACCGAACTCGCCCCGGACAAGCGCGGCGTGTCCATGCTGGCCCAGGGCTTCGCGCTGTTTCCGCAGCTGAGCGTGCGGGACAACATCGCCTTTCCGCTCACCATGCGCAAGAACTCGCAGAAGGCGGTCGCGGCCAGGGTCGCGGCCATCGCCGAACGCTGCGGCGTCGCGAACTACCTCTCGGCCCGGCCGGAAGCGCTCAACTTCGACCTCCGGCAGCGCGCGATGATGGCCCGCGCGCTCGTCAACGAACCGCTGGCCGTCTGCGTCGACGAACCGCTCGCGGGCTCCGGCGTCCCGATGATGATGCGCGCCCGCACCCCGATCGCCACCCTGCAACGCGAGTTCGGCGTGACCATGCTCTACGCGACGTGCAGCTCGACCGACGCCCTCGCCATCGCGGACCGCATCGCCGTGATCGACCGCGGCGTCGTGCAGCAGGTGGGTACGGCGTCAGAGGTCTTCGAGCGCCCGGAGACGGTGGCCGTGGCCGGGTTCGTCGGCCAGTGGCCGATGAACGTCATTCCGGCCGTGCACCGCGACGGCTTCGCGCACGTCGGCGGGCTGCGCGTGAAGGTCGGCTCAGCGCAGGCCGAGGCGCTGACCGGCGACAGGGTACTGATCGGCCTGCGGCCCGAGGAGCTGAATCTCGGCGGCGACGCTTCGATCGGCGACGGTTCGACCGGCGGCGCGCTGACCGCCGTGGCCGTGCTGATCAGGGACGACGGGCGCGAATATCTCGTGCACGCGCGGATGGACGGCCCGGACGGCCCGGTGGATCTCGTCGTCCGCCAGCAGCGCGGCGCCCCTCCCGTGCGCGGAGAGAATCTGCTGATCACCGCGAACGCCGCGGCCGCTCACCTCTTCGACGCGGGCACCGGGCGCAGGTTGCCGGACTGACTGTCCTGAACGGGTGAGGCGCCGCGCAGCATCGACGCGGTCGCGGCGAGCAGCGCCATCGCGGCCGCCACGGCGAACACGATCGTCAGGCCGTGGTGGAACGGTCCGGAGATCAGGTTCGGGAAGAACGTGTTCCCGGTGATCGTCGCCTTGGCCTGCGGCGAGAGCGTGTTCAGCACGCCGGTCGGACCGAGCAGCGTCTGCATCGGGTTCGCGCCGAGGAAGGCCGCGAATACCGTCGACACCGCAGGAAGCTGCGCCGCGTGCTGCGCGACCGCGGTGGGCACGCCCTGCGCGGTCAGGCCCGAGGAGAGCGCGCCGGGAAGCTGCCCGGCGAGGCCCGCGATCAGCAGCGAGAAGAAGACGCCGATCGAGAGCGACGTGCCCGAGTTCTGGAAGGTCGAGCGCATGCCCGACGCCGCGCCGCGATCGGCCGCCGGGACTCTGCTCATGATGGCCGAGGTGTTCGGGGCCGAGAACATGCCGGAGCCGAAGCCGTTCAGCAGGATGAGCAGCGCGAATGCCCAGTAGGGGAAATTCAGCGGCAGCAACAGCAGCCCGATGAAGCTGAGCGCGAACAGTGTCAGGCCGCCGGTCGTGAAGTAGAAGACCCCGTACCGATCTGACAAATAGCCCGACAGCGGCCCGGCGAGGAGGAATCCGGCCGTGAGGGGGAGCAGGAAGATGCCCGCCCACAGCGGGGTGTCCGCGTAGTTGTATCCGTGCAGCGGCAGCCAGATGCCCTGGAGCCAGATGATAAGCATGAACTGCATGCCGCCGCGGGCTATGGACGCCAGCAGCGAGGCCGCGTTGCCCGCCGCGAAGGCCCGGTTGCGGAACAGCGCGAGCCGGAACATCGGCTGCGGCACGTGCTGCTCGATGTACCCGAACAGCACCAGCAGCACGACGCCGCCGATCAGGCCGCCGAGCACGTAGGGGTTGGTCCATCCCATCGAGTGGCCTCCGTACGGCTGGATGCCGTACGTGATCGCGGCCAGCAGCGATGCGCAGCCGCCCGCGAAGGTCAGGTTGCCCCACCAGTCGATGCGCGCCGGACGCCGCTCGCCGACCTCGCGCAGGCTGCGGTACGCCCAGATCGTGCCGAACACGCCGAAGGGCACGTTGATCCAGAACACCGCGCGCCAGTCCCAGACCGAGAGCACGCCGCCGAGCACCAGCCCGATGAACTGGCCGGCGAGCGCGGCGATCTGGTTGACGCCGAGCGCCATGCCGCGCTGCTCGGCCGGGAACGCGTCGGTGATGATCGCCGCGGAGTTGGCCATCAGCATCGCTCCGCCGACCGCCTGGACCAGCCGCCAGATGATCAGCCACATCGCGCCGCCCGCCCCGTGCGCCGGGTCGAGGGAGAGCGCGATCGAGGCTAGCGTGAAGACCACGAAGCCCAGGTTGTAGATGCGCACCCGGCCGAGAATGTCGCCGAGCCGCCCGAGCGTGACCACCAGTACCGCCGTGACCAGCAGGTATCCCATGATGATCCACAGCAGGTAGCTGATGTTCCCGGCGCCGAAGGGGTCGAGGTCGATGCCGCGGAAGATCGCGGGCAGCGAGATGATCACGATCGACGCGTCCACCACGGCCATGAACATGCCGAGTGTGGTGTTCGACAGCGCGACCCACTTGTACCGGTCGTCGGACACGACTGCGTACCCCCTTCGCCTTCGTCCTCCACTTGCCGCTGTTCCACTGCCGAGCATAATTCCTTAGTGGCGCTAATGAAAGGGTGCTATGCTGAGTAAGACTCAGTAATTCTCAGACGCGAGGAGGCCCGATGAACGGCAAGGCCACGTTCTCCTCACTCAAGATCCCGAACTACCGGCGCTACTTCGCCGGTCAGAGCATCTCGCTCGTCGGCACCTGGATGCAGATGACCGCCCAGTCCTGGCTGGTCCTCGAACTCACCCACTCGGCCACCGCGCTCGGCCTGGTCACCGCGCTGCAGACGCTGCCCGTGCTGCTGCTCGGCCCGTACGGCGGGGTCATCGCGGACCGGTCGGACAAGCTCAAACTCATGACCGTGCTGCAGGCGATCATGGGCGTGCAGGCGCTCGTGCTCGGCCTGCTCACGGTCTTCCACGCGGTCCGCTTCTGGGAGATCTGCGCGCTCGCGGTCTTCCTCGGCATGAACAACGCCTTCGAGAACTCGCCGCGGCAGTCCTTCATCCGCGAGATGGTCGGCGCCGACCAGCTGCGCAACGCGATCACCCTCAACACGGTCACCGTCAACGCGGCCCGCGCCGTCGGCCCCGGCGTCGCCGGAATCCTCATCGCGGGCGTCGGCGTCGGGATCTGCTTCCTGATCAACGCGGCCAGCTTCGTCGCCGTCGTCGCCTCGCTGCTCATGATGAATCGCGGCCAGCTGCGGCCGAGCGAGCCGACGCCGCGCGCGAAGGGCCAGCTGCGCGAGGGCTTCAAGTACGCGATGGGCACGCGGCAGATCATGGTTCCGCTCGCCATGATGGGCCTCGTCGGCATGCTCGCCTACGAGTTCCAGGTCTCGCTGCCGGTTCTCGCGCAGCGCACCTTCAACGGCGGCGCCGAGGTGCTCGGCTTCATGACCTCCTCGATGGGCGTCGGCGCGGTGATCGGCGGCCTGATCACGGCGTCGTTCGCGCGTACCGGCATACGCTCGATGGTCTTCTCGTCCGTAGCGTTCGGCTGCACGATCCTGCTGACCGCCTACGCGCCGAACCTCGCGGTGGTCTACGTCGCGATGCTGTTCGCGGGCTGGGCGAGCGTGTCGTTCATATCCATCGGCAACTCGACGATCCAGCTCGCCTCCCGCCCGGAGATGCGCGGCCGGGTGATCGCGCTCTGGCAGGTCGCGTTCCAGGGCACGACGCCGATCGGCGGCCCGCTCGTCGGCTGGATCATCGCGATCTCGGATCCGCGCACCGGGCTGGCCGTCGGCGGCGTCGCCTGCCTGGTCGCGGCGGCCGGCGCGGTGCTGTATACGCGGCCGCGCCGCCCGGCCGCGACGGCGCCGATCGAGCGGCAGCCGGCGGTCGAGCCGGCAGCCGTCGAGCAGACGACCTTCGAGCAGACTCCGGCTCAGCAGCCGGGCTGAGTCGTCTCGGTCACGCTGCCGGGTTTCGCCGTGGGGGACGTCGAGACGGTCATCGTCACCGGGCCGCCGCAGTACGGCTGAGCCGGGATCAGGTCCGCGATCACGTAGTCGGTGTGTCCGGACAGGGGCACGGTCTGGGTGACGGGAGCGCGGCCCTTGCTCCCGGCGTACGTGTAGGTCAGCGTGACCGGCGCCGTGCTGTTCGTCGAGGCCGTGGCGACGAACGCGATGCTCTGGTCCGTGTCGTCCCCGCCGACCAGGGCCAGGGTCAGATTCGTGACGGCGACGGGCTTCGCGCTGGAGGGCGTCGGTGTGGGCTTGGGGCTCCGCGTGGGTGTGGGCGTCGGAACGGTCTTCGAGGGCTGCGGTTCGGGCGGCAGACCGGTCGTCGGCTGGACTCCGATGCCGGGGACGGGCGCCGTGCTCGCGTGCGGCCGCACTGGGGTCGGCGAGAGGCTGGGCTCGGCCGCGGCCGCCTTCTTCGCCAATGCCCTGATGGACGCCGTACTCATGACGCCCGGCGCCGTGGCGATCGCCCGGCCCGTCGTCCGCGCCGCGGAGGAGTGGCCGGGGTCGTTCTCCGTGTCCACCGACAGCCGCACGACCGACGGACCGTTCTCCCGCAACAGCACCGTGGCCAGCACCGACAGCAGCACGCATGCGCACGCCGCCGCGGCCAGCCAGCTCACGCTCAGCGTCGGGCGGTACCAGGCGCGGCGTACCCGGTTGAGCGCACTCGCCGCGCCGACTCCGCCGGCCCCCGCTGAGCCCGCGAGGCCCGCCGCGCCGGCCACGGCCGCGTCCGCAGCGAGCACGGTCCGGGTCGGATACAGCGTCACCTGATACGCCGCGCCGTCCGGCTCGACGCTCGTCGCCGGAATCGGATCCGTGATCCCCGAGGACGCCACCAGTTCGACCGCCGCCTGATATGCCGCGTCCCGCACGTCCCGGCCCGGCTCGACCGCCACGGGCACGCCGTTGACCGTGGCCGAGCCGTCGGCGTGATAGACGATCCGGACTTCGCCGTGCATCTGCTGGGGGAGTGGTGTTCGGTTGTCGGCGCGCACGGATCTCTAACGGCCTATCCGGAGCCCGGTACTCTGCGCGTGATGCCGAATTCATCAGATCGAGCGACCGCGGACCAGGTCGCCTACGGGGACCATCCGTCGCAATTCATTGAGATCCACCGGCCGGAGGCCGACGGTCCGCGCCCGGTCGTGGTGCTCATCCACGGCGGGTTCTGGCGGCTGCCCTGGGACCGAACGCTGATGGAGCCGCTGGCGCGCGATCTGGTCGCGCGCGGCTTCGTCGCGGTGAACGTCGAGTACCGGAGGCTGGGCGAAGCGGGCGGCGGCTGGCCCGGGACCTGCGAGGACGCCGTCGCGGCGCTCCGCGCGACGGCGGAGCGGCTGGACGTCGGCCGGCTCGCGTTCGTGGGCCACTCCGCGGGCGGCCACCTCGCGCTGTGGGCCGCGCGCCACGCACCGACCCCGGTGCGCCTCGTCGTCTCCCAGGCCGGGATCGCCGACCTGCGCGCCGCGGCGCTGGCCGAGCTGGACGGCGGCGAGGGCCGGCTCCCGGCGGCCGTGGAGTTCATGGGCGGCCTGCCGGTCGAGGTGCCCGACTACGCGCTCGCCTCGCCGATCGAGATCCTGCCGCTCGGCCCGTCCGTGCATCAGCTGGTCGTGCACGGCGACGCGGACGACCGCGTCCCGTTCCAGCAGGGCGTCGACTACGTCGCGGCGGCGCGGGCGGGCGGCGACTCCGCCGAACTGGCCGCGTTCGACGGGATGGGCCACTTCGAGCTGATCGAGCCCGCGCACGCCTCCTGGCTCCGCACGGTCGCCGAACTCACCAAGCTGCTCGGCGCGTGACCGGGCCGGCGCCGCTTATCGGACGTACGCTGAGCGAATGACAGACTTCGCGATCCGCGCGGCCCGGCCCGACGAGGCCGCGCAGCTCAGCGCGCTCGCGCTGCGCTCGAAGGCACACTGGGGCTACGACGCGGCCTTCCTGGAGGCGTCCCGGCAGGAGCTGACGCTCTCGCCCGAGCAGATCGTGCATCGGCGCACGCAGGTCGCGGTCTCCCGGGAGCCGGAGAACGACGGCCGGCTCCTCGGCTTCGGCACGATCGAGGGCGAGCCCCCGGCCGGCGAGCTCGGCATGCTCTTCGTCGACCCGCCCGCGATCGGCACGGGCGTCGGCGGCGCGCTCTACTCGCACCTTGCCGAAATGGCCCTCGGACTCGGATTCCACCGCCTCACGATCGCCGCGGACCCGAACGCCGAGCCGTTCTACCTGGCCAAGGGCGCGGTACGGATCGGCGGGGTGCCCTCCGGTGCCGTCGAGGGACGCGTGCTGCCGCTGCTGGCCGTCGCGCTCTAGCCGTTTGCCGGTGGCCCGTTGTCGGTGGCGCGAGGGAGACTGCCCTTATGTGCCGAAGCATCAAGACCCTCCGCCCGCCGATGGCGACCGAAGTCGGCCCCGAGGACGTGCAGGCCGCCGCGCTGCAGTACGTCCGCAAGATCTCCGGCTTCCGCGCCCCGTCCGCTCGCAACCGCGCCGCCTTCGACGCCGCCGTCGAGGCCGTGGCCGCCGCGACGCAGCAGTTGCTGGACGAACTCGAAGTCAGGCCCGCGCCGGCGTCCGCCTAGACTCGGGCGCATGAGCAGCGAGAAGCGGCCGCGGCGGGCGCCCGAGCCGGGCGAGCGGCAGCGCGACGCGGAGCGCAGCCGGCAGAAGATCCTGGCCGCGGCGGTCGAGGAGTTCGGGGAGAAGGGCTTCGCCGGCGCCCGGGTCGTCAGCATCGCCGCCAGGGCCGGGCTCAACCAGCAGCTGATCTCGTACTACTTCGACGGCAAGCAGGGGCTCTACGACGCGCTGCGCAAGCAGTGGCTGGCCGAGGAGGCCCGCATCGCGCCGGACGACGTGCCGTACGCGCAGCGGCTCGAGGGATACCTCGACACGATCCTGGAGAACCCCGCTCGCGCCCGGCTGCTGCTCTGGCAGGCGCTCGACGACCAGCCCGACGACCAGCCCGACGACGAGAACGACACTGACACAGACACTGAGTCCGTACTCGAAGACATCCGCCGGTGCCAGCGCGACGGGGAACTCACGTCCGAGTACGACGCCGAATTCATCATGATCGTGTCCTGGGCCGCGATGATGACCCCGGTCGCCCTTCCGCAACTGGTACGCGGCTCGTACGGCGCGGATCCGGCCGCCTTCCGCGAGGCCTTCCTGCCGCAGCTCCAAAGGCTCTTCAGGAATGCTGGGCCGAGTTCTGAGCCGGAGGCTTGAGCGCGCACGGCAGCAGACTGAGCAGGATGCCGAAGCATCGGCGCCGGTCTGACGATCCGCATTTCCGATTGGTCCTTCCCAGCGAAGTTACCCGCGAGTACCCTCTGCCGAAGCGAACCGCTTCTGGACTAGCCGGGAGGCCCGATGCGTTCGATATCCAACCGCGGTGCCGCGGCGTGCGCTGTGACCGCCGCGACGCTCGCACTCGCGCTCGCGTCCTGTACGAGCTCTTCCTCACAGGCTCAGCCGGGCCCGGGATCGACGACCGGCGTCTCCGGCACCGCCTCGGCGAAGCCCTCCGACGGCGGCAGCTACTCGTCCGGCTCCGACGTGATCAGCGCCCTGAGGACGGCCGGTCATCCGTGCACGCCGGTCTCGAACAGCGACGACACGAACCTCAAGGCGCCGGGCCTGCAGAGCGTGGCCGCGTGCACGATCGCGTCGTCCGGCTCGTCCTCATCCGGCAGCTCCGTCACCGCGACCGTGTTCGACAATCACACCGACGCGCTCACCTATGCGACCCTGCTGACGTCCTCGCAGGCTTCGGGACTGCTGATCAGCGGCAAGTCGGAGCGCGCCGTGGTCGGCCGGAACTGGGTCGTGCTCGTGCCGGACGACACCGCGTACGCGCAGCAGGTCAGCTCGGCGCTCGGCGGCACGATCGTCAGCGCGACGAGTTCCCCGGCCGCGTGACCCGCGGGCTGCCGCCGGTCTGACCCGGCAGCCCGGCCGGCGGCTGACCGCGGGTCAGCAGGCCTTCGAGACCTGCTGCACCGTCTGCCGCGAGACCAGCTCGCCGAACACGATCAGGCGGCGGAACGCGTCGTACACCGGGTCGCAGGTCGTCAGCGTGATGTAGCGGCCCGGCTTCGCCAGCCCCGAGTGTCCGGGGACCCGATCCAGCACGTCGCCCTGATTCGCGGGCACGTAGACCGGGTTCTCGATGACGCGGTAGGTGTACGTGGTGTTCCCGTCCTGCACGATCACCGTGTCGCCGGCCTTGACCTCGTTGAGGTAGCGGAACATGTCGCCCCAGGTCCGCCGGTGCGCGGCCACGGCGAAGTTGCCCTGCTGCCCCGGCAGGTCGCTCGCCGGGTACCAGCCGACGCCCTGGCTCAGCTCCGTCTGCTGGGTGCCGTCCAGGATCGGCCAGACCTCCGGATTGCGGATCTGCGGGATCTGGATCGTCGCGAAGGGCTGCGCCGTCCGCGGCTGCACGCTCACCGAGGCCGCCCACTCGCGCCGCAGCGTGCACAGGTCGGTGTGCGCCTCGGCGCGCGCGACGATCCCGGTCCAGAACAGCAGGTAGAGGATGTAAAGTCCCACCAGCAATCCGAGCGTGATCAACAGCTCGCCCGTGGCAGAGGCCGTACCCTGCAGTGCTTTGCGAAGACCTGACATGTCAAAGGATCATGCCATCAGATTTCCGGCACTCCCGACATTCGGTGCGTTAGATCAACCGAACGAGTTAAATCGGGCGGGCTTCCCGACAGTCGCTAGGCCGGCGTCTCCGCCGCGTTCACCGCCATGAGCGCGAGTTCGGCCACGGCGCCGGCCGCGCGGAGCGGGATCATGTGGTCGCTGCCCGGGATGTTCAGCACGCGGCAGGACGGGAGGCGCTCGGCGATCGCCCGGCAGCAGTCCACGGCCATCGGGTATTCGAGGTCGCCGACGAACATGGTGGCCGGGGTCCCGATCTCGCCGAGCCGCTCGTAGACCGGCGGGTCCTCGTCGAGATACGGCGCCTGCCGCTCCATTCCGGCGATGGCGCTGCGTATCTGCGTCTCGACGGCCTCGCCGGCCCCGGCCCGCGCCCAGGTGCGCAGGCCTATCTCGACCGCGCTCTCCACGTCCTTCGCCTGGGCCGCGGCCGTCATCTCGGTCATGAACGGGTCGTCGGCCGGCCACGGATAGCCCGAGACGCCCGGGGCGAGCAGCAGCAGTTCGGCGACCCGGTCCGGCTCGGCGACCGCGAGGCTCAGCGCCGTCGCGCCGCCGCCGCTGTGCCCGGCCAGCACCGCGCGCGCCACTCCGAGCTGGTCGAGCACCGCGCGCAGTTCGTCGACCGCCGTGTAGCGTTTGGTCGGGGCCGAGGATTCGCCGTAGCCGAGCGAGTCGTAGCGCACGACGCGCGCCTGATCCTCCAGCTCGCCGGCTATCTCGTCCCAGATTCCCGAGTCGCCCCAGCCGGGATGCAGGAGGACGACGGGAATACCCTCGCCGCCGCTGTCTCGGACCCAGACCTCGCCACCGCCCGTCTGCACCATTAGCTCCATGACGGCGAGTATGCCCGTTGGCGCCGTTTTGTGCTGCAGGCGCGCCGTACGGGAGCGTTCGGTGTTTCTGGTGGGGCGTCAGGCGGCGGTGAAGCGAAGGTCGAGCACGATCGTCGCCGTGCCCGTCAGCATGCCCATCTGATTCCAGCCCATGCCGTAGTCGTGGCGGGAGATTTTCACCTCGCCCTGCACGGAGACCGAATCCGCGTCGTGCGTCTCCACGCTTACCGGGAACGTCAGCTTCCGGCTCGTGCCACGCACCGTCAGCTCGCCCTCGACCTGCGCCGTCCCATCCGCGGCGGGGGTGATCCGCGTCCCGGAGAAAGTTATCTCGGGGAACTGCGCGACGTCGAAGAAGTCCTGCGAGCGCAGGTGCGTGTCGCGCTTGGAGTTCTTCGTGTCCAGCGTCGCGCTCTCGACGACGAGCGTCCCCGAACCCGAGCCGTCCTCGGCCACCGCGCCGCCGCCACGGATCCCGGCGAAGCCGCCCTTGACGGTGACCAGGCCCCACATCGACTTGTGCTTGAAGCGGACTGAACTGCGCGCGGCGTCGAGGGTGAAGGAGCCTGAGAGGGGCGCGGGCATGGAGATCACCTTTCCGGATATCTACTAGCTAGATATTATCTTGCTGGCGAAATGTTAACCGGCTCGGCTAAGCTTGGCAAGGTGAAGGAATCAACAGCGACGGCGGACTCCGGGTCGACGCCCGGGTCGAGTCCCGGGGCGACCTGTCCGAGCGCGGCGGCCTCGGACGACGAGGTGCTGCGCGCCTGGTTCCAGCTCTACTCCGGGATGCAGAACGTCACCGCGGGCATGCTCGCCGAGGTCGAACGCAGCGGCGGACTCGCCGCCGCCGAGTTCCGGGTGCTCTGGCACCTGCACGGCGTGGCGGAGCGGCGCGCGCCGATGAACGAGGTCTCCCGGCTGCTCAACTTCTCCACCGCCGGGACGACGAAGCTGGTCGACCGGCTGACCGCGATGGGCCTGGTCGAGCGGCGCGCCGGTCCGGCCGACCGCCGCGTCATCCTCGCCGAGCTGACCGACGCCGGGGAGAGCGCCGCGACCAACGCCGCGCGCATCCTCGCCGACGCCCTGCGCGACCGCTTCCTCGGCCGCCTCGGAGAGCAGCGGATGACCGGACTGCTCGAGGCCTTCGAGATGCTCGGGGAGTCAGGCGAGTGCTGACGGCTCGACAGTCGTGCCGATCGCAGTTGCCCCGGTCGCGCGGCGCAGCCAGACCGCGAGCGTGACACAGACCGTCGAGGCGATGGTCAGCGACCACGCCACGGAGCCGCCGCCGAACACCTCGATCGCCAGGCCCAGCAACGGTCCGGCGGCCACGCCGCCGACGTTCGCCGCGAGGATCGCCGCCGTCGCGGCCCAGCGCACGTCCGCCGCCGCACGGTTCAGCCAGGGCAGCCCGGCCGGGAAGACCGGCGCGTTGAACAGTCCCGCCCCGGCCAGCGCGTACGGCGCGAGCGACGGGAGGGCCGCGAGCGCCAGACACGCCGTGGTCCCGATGCAGCTCACGCAGACGATCGTCGGCTCGCTCCAGCGCAGCATCAACGGCGCGACGAGGAAGCGCCCGACGGTGAGCATCAGCCAGAACCCGGACGTCGCGTTCGCCGCGTATTCCGGCCCGCGGCCGAGGAGCTGAAGGTACGTCGGCTCCCACGCGCCGACTCCGGTCTCGACGGCGACCTGGAGGGCGTAGAGCGCGAGGAACGCGATGACGATCGGTGCGAGGATCCGGGTCGTGCTGATCGATCGGCGTTCCGTCGCGGCTTCGCGCGCGCTTTCGCCGTCCCCGACCGTTCGCAGGACGAGCCCCGTCGCCACGAGGAGCACGGCGGTCCCGGCGAACGCGTACGGATAGTCGCGCGCGCCGAGCACGCTGATCAGCAGTGGCCCGGCGACCGCGCCGACGCCGTAGTGCGCGTTGAGGATGCTGAGCATCGCGGGGCTGCGCCGGCCGAATCCGATGGAAAACAGCTGATTCAGCCCGTAGTCCATGCCACCCGCGCCGAACCCGCTGATCAGGCTCGCGGCCAGTGCGAGAGGCCAGCTCCCGGCCAGCGCGAAGCCGAGCCCGCCCGCCGCCATCACCAGGAATGACGTGAGCAGCAGCCGGCCGTTGCGCAGGCGACGGTGCATCGTGCCGCCGACCAGCACTCCGGCGACCGCGCCGCCGTAGAACATGCTCAGTGCGAGGCCCGCTCCCGAGGGCGCGAGACCGAAGCGGGTCCGCAGCGCCGGGATTGACGGGCCGTAGTACGCCTGGAGCGCGCCGAGCAGCACGAAGCCCGCGCACGCCGCGACCGTCGCCGTTGTACTGAAAAGCCGCGGGCCTTCGCTAGCGCGCGACGGTCTCGCCGTCCCTCACCGTCGCGAACGGCCTGCCGTCGAGCGTCCAGTGCCGGTCCGGTTCGATACCGAGGCCGGCGAACACCTGCGCGGCGACGTCCACGTGCCGCAGCTCGCGGTCCGGAGCGACGCCGGGCGCGAGACCCGGGCCGCATGCCGCGATCCACGCCGTACGCTCCGGCACGGACCGGGCGCCGTGCCCGCCCTCATCTACGTGGCCGTGATCGGTGACGACGACGACCGTCCAGTCTTCGAGCTCGTACTCGGCCCGTTCGCGGACCGCGTCGAGCAGGCGGCCCAGCCGTGCGTCCGCGTTCTCGATGGAGTCCCGGTAGCGCGGGCCGCAGCCGTGCAGATGCGCGGTCTCGTCGGCCGCGCCGAGGTAGACGAACGCGGCGTCGATCGGATCACGGCGCAGCACGACCTCCGCGTCCACGGTGATCTCCTCGTCCGCCTGCTCCCAGGCTTCGGCCGTGTGCGCGTCCGGGCTCACGTAGAGCAGTCTCGTCGGTGCCGAGAACAGCGGGCCGCCGTCGCGCGCCAGCACCAACGGGTCCCAGCCCGCCGCGACGAACGTCTTGCGGCCGAGCATGCGCGCGAGACGCGTCGCGAAATCGGGGAAGACGCCGAGCCGGTGGCCCGTGAAGTCGTTGTTCCAGATGCCGTGCTTGCCCACGTGCACGCCGGTCACGATCGTCGCCCAGCAGGGCCCGGACATCGTCGGCGTCTGCTCGTCGATCAGCACCGGCGCGAGGAAGCCGGCGTCCCGCACGGAGTCGAGGTGCGGGGTGGCGAGCGCGTCGAGCAGATCGAGGCGTACCCCGTCGATCCCGACGACCAGAACGCGCCGGGTGCGTGGCTCGTCCATCCTGGATTCCCCCTGCCCGTCCAGATCCGAAGATCAGTTCGCCGAGCCTATCGGCCGCCGAAACGCACGTAAATACCGCTTCCCAGGAAAATGTCCGACCCCGGGTCTAGAGTCGTCCCATGTCCGATACACTGCTGTTGGCCGGAACGCGCAAGGGCCTGGTCCTGGCCCGAAAGCGTGCCGGGAGTTGGGAGACCGAGTCGCTCCAGCTGCCGATGCAGGCGATCTACGCCGTGGGCATCGACACGCGGGGGCCCGCGCCGCGGCTGTTCGCCGGGGCGACGAGCGAGCATTGGGGGCCGACCGTCCTGCACTCGGACGACCTGGGCCGCAGCTGGGGGGAGCCGGACCGCGCGCCGGTGGCCTTCCCCGAGAAGACGGGCACCGCGCTCGGCCGGGTCTGGCAGATCCAGCCGGGGCCCGCGGACCAGCCCGGCGTCGTCTACGCGGGTACCGAGCCGAGCGCACTGTTCCGCTCCGAGGACGGCGGGCGCAACTTCGAGCTGAACCAGGCGCTGTGGGACCACCCGCACCGCCCGGAGTGGGCACCCGGCTTCGGCGGCCAGGCGCTGCACACGATCGTGCCGTACCCGGGTCGGCCGGAACGGATGCTGGTGGCGATGTCCACCGGCGGCGTCTACCGCACCGTGGACGGCGGCCGGAGCTGGGACCCGGCGAACTCCGGCATCAAGTGCACCTTCCTGCCCGAGGGGGAGCAGTACCCTGAATTCGGCCAGTGCGTGCACAAGGTGGCGCCGGACGCGGGCGACCCGGAGCGGTTGTACCTGCAGAACCACAACGGCGTCTACCGCACCCAAGACTGGGGCCAGACCTGGACCGAGGCGGCGAAGGGCCTGCCGGGCGAGTTCGGCTTCGCCGTAGCCGCGGACAAGCACAAGTCGGGTCACGCCTATCTGTTCCCGCTGACCAGCGACGGGTTCCGGTTCACCCCGGAGTTCCGCCGCCGGGTCTACCGGACGCAGGACGGCGGCGAGGCCTGGCAGAGCGTGAGCGAGGGCCTGCCGGTCGAGGACTTCTACGGGCTGGTGCTGCGCGACGCACTGTGTACCGACGACGGCGAACCGGCGGGTGCGTACTTGGGCACGCGGACCGGCGAGCTCTACGCGTGCGCCGACGACCAGTGGACCACCGTGGCGACGGGGCTGCCCGACGTCCTCTCGGTCCGGGCGACGGTGCTCGACTGACGACGGAGGCGGGAACTGCCATGTACGGACACACCGAAGCAGTGGACGCGGCTGAGGCGGAGACCACGACGGCCACGGTCGTCGTCCCGAGCGCACTCGTCGGCTTCGCCGGCGGCCGCTCGCAGATCAGTGTCGAGGTGACCGAGGGCTCCGCCGGCGGTCCGCGCTCGCCGCTGACCGCCGTCCTGGACCAGCTCCAGCGCGAGGTCCCTTCGCTGGAGCGCCGGATCCGGGACGAGCGCGGCCAGGTGCGCGGCCACGTGAACATCTACGTGGACGGCGTGGACATCCGCGAGCTCGGCGGACTCGGCACGGTGATCGTCCCCGGCGCGACCGTGCATATCATCGCCGCGGTGAGCGGCGGCTGAGCCCGGATATCCTGCGCAGATGACCACGCGATCAGAGTCAGAGCACGCAGAGGCGTCCGGCGCCGCGTCGGAGGCCGGGAGCGGGGCCCCGGTCACCCAGGCGATCGTGCTGGCGGGCGGCAAGGGCTCGCGGCTGCGCCCGCACACCGACACCCGGCCGAAGACGCTGATCGAGATCCCGGGCACCGGCCGCACGATCCTCGAGCATCAGCTGGACTGGCTCGCCGAGGAGGGCGTGACCGACGTCGTCGTGTCCTGCGGCTATCTCGCCGAGGTGCTTGAGCAGTGGATCACGGACACGGTCCTGCCGGTCCGCGTCACGACCGCCGTCGAGGAGACCGAGCTCGGCCGCGGCGGCGGCCTCAAGTTCGCGGCCCGCAAGCTGCCTCGCCCCGAAGAACCCTGGTACGCGCTGAACGCGGACGTCTGGACGCGCTTCTCACTGCGCGACATGGCCGCGCTGCACGCGCGGACCGGCGTGCTCGGCACCCTCGCCCTCGCCCGTCCGCGCATCCCCTGGGGCGTCATCGAACTCGACGGCAGCGACATCGGCGGTGCTGACAATGTGCACGGCGGCAGCCTCATCGCCGACTTCGTCGAATCCCCGCCCACCCCGTGGCCGGTCAACGCCGGCGTCTACGTCTTCGCCCCCGAATTCACCCCGCTGCTCCCCGACCTCGGCGACCACGAGCGCACCACGTTCCCGGACCTCGCCCGCGAACGGAAACTCGCCGGATTCCTCATCCCCGAGGGCGTCTACTGGCGCGCCATCGACACGGCCAAGGACCTCGAGACCGCCGCCCGGGAACTCGCCGCGCTGCAGCGGCGGCAGCAGGCCGAGCTGAGGTAGAGCATTGCTACGCGGCTTCGCCCCCGAGCACGGCTATCGACGCCCAGACGCGCAGCAGGCCGAGGCCGGTGTGCTCGCTGCCCCAGTCCTTGGCGAGGGTGTCGACGATGAGCAGGCCGCGGCCGCTCTCGGCGTTGTCGGATCTGGCGGTCGCCGGGATCGCGGGCTCGTCCACGGCGTGGCCGAAGACCTCGGTCAGGACGCTGTCGCCGGTGTAGTAGAGCATCATCAGCACGTCGCGGCCCACGCCGTGCACGATCGCGTTCGTGACCAGTTCGCTGACGCAGGCCTCGACGGTCTCGCCGGCCTCGCGGTGCAGTCCCCAGCGGCTGACGGCGCCGAGCGCGTGGTGCCGGAAGCGGCCCGCGGCCTGCGGGGAGGCCGGGAGCGCGAGCGCGGTCCAGTCGTAGACCGGTTCCGCGCCGGCATAGCGGTCCGGGACGGCATCAGGCCCCGAGGACGTCGCGGCCGTCGAATGTGCGTGGGCCGAGGATTCCGGGGATGCGGGCTTCGGTGTGGGAGAGGGCGTGGGCTTCGGTGTGGGTGCCGGGGCTGTCATGCGCATCGTCATCGTCACCGTCGGACCGTCGTCCCGGTGACCCGTGGGTCGCGGTCGCCGGGCGGACGCGGAGCTCGGATGATCCTCGTGGTCGTCAGGACGCTGGTATCCCGGGAAGCGCCGGTGGGCCGGCGCGCGTCCCTACAACGGGGCTCCGGCTCGTACGGCTCGTTCCATACGGCTGCGCTCATCAGGCCTCCGCGGTGTTGGTCCGATCGCAGAATGTGTAGTACTACAGGTGTACCGCCGATTCGGTTGTGGTACCACAATGGTGGGCCGTCTTAGCCGAATCTTGACCGAAGAGACCTACACTCAGGACCAAGAGCGGCAGAAGGATCTACAGCATGACGTCGTACCGTGACATCGCCGACCGGATGGCTCAGGAGATCCTTCAACAGGAACTCGCTCAGGGCAGCCGTCTTCCCTCGGTGCGCGATCTGGCCGCACGGTACGAGGTGTCCGCGAAGACCGCGCACGCCGCGATCCGCGAGCTGCAGGCCCGTGGCCTGGTGCGTTCCTATCGCGGTGGGACGATCGTCTCGCCCTTCCAGTCGATACCGACCCCTGACGAACGGCTCGAGCGCGCGCTGGCCGGAGCCGGCGCGCTGCGGCCGATGGAGCGCGCGCAGATCACCTACGCGGGCTGGGCCGGGCCCGCGGTCGACACCGAGGACTGGCACGTCAAGCACGTGCATCAGGACGTGTACGACGTGCTCAAGCTGCCGCAGGACGTCATGCTCGCCCGCCGCGAATACGTCATCTACCAGCGCAAGCGGCTGATCTCGCTGACAGTGTCCTGGCACCCGCCGCGGATCGTCGAGCTCGTACCCGCGCTGCTGGTCGCCGAGCCGATCATGCAGGGCACGGTCGCCGCGCTGGCCGAGGCGGGCATCGAGTTCGGCCACGGCGCACAGACGCACCTCACGGCCCGCCGCGCGAGCGAGCGTGAGGCGCGGCTGATGGGCACCGCAGCGGACGATCCGGTGCTCGCGGCGGTCTCCCTGCGCGAGGACGCCGAGGGCCAGCCGGTGGAGTACGTGGAAACCGTCTACCGGGAGAAGGAGATCCTCTCCTTCAGCGTCTGAGGCCCGCTGTCACCGGCCCGCTTTCATCTCGGCGCGTCTCAGAGCGCTGCCTCTCAGAACGCTGTCTCTCCCGGCACTGCCTCTCCCGGCACTGCCTCTCAGAGCCCGAACTCGGCGCGCCGGTTCGCCGGGACCAGCGCGGCGTAGTCCGGGTGCTTCTGGATCCAGTCGCGGAAGAACGGGCAGAACGGCAGCACCTCGAGACCGGAGGCCTTCGCGTCGTCGAGCGCCTTCTGCGCCAGCCGCCCGGCAAGACCGCGCCCGCCGAAGGCCGGATCCACCTCCGTGTGCGTGAAGGAGATCTGCCCGGCCCCGCGCAGGTACTCCGCGCGACCTGCGAGCACGCCGTTCACGTGCGCCTCGTACCGCTCCGCTTCGGGGTGATCGACAACCTCAATCGTCTCTTCACTCTGCTGCTCACTCATCAGACTGCCTCCTAGGCCTGCCTCGCCCTCTTTCCCTCCGTGTACCACAATCATGACAGGGCTATCCGACACAGTGATCGTCAGGAGCGTCGTGAGCAATCTGGACCAGGCACCCGTGGTCACCGTCCGTGGCGGGCTGCAGCGCGTCTCGGCCGCGCCGGTGCGCGAGGTGCTGACCGCGCGGACCGTGCAGCTCGGCGAGAGTACGCAGGTCAGAAGGTTGTTGCCGAATATCCATCGGCGGATGGTGGGCGCGTGGTGCTTCGTGGACCACTACGGCCCTGACGATATCGCGGACGGCTCCGGCATGCAGGTGGCGCCGCACCCGCACACCGGCCTGCAGACGCTCAGCTGGCTGCACGAGGGCGAGGTGCTGCACCGGGACAGCGAGGGCAGCATCGCGACGATTAGGCCGTACGAGTTAGGCCTGATGACCGCCGGCCACGGGATCGCTCACGCGGAGCAGTCCCCGGTCGAGCACCCGCGGCTGCTGCACGGCGCGCAGCTGTGGATCGCGCTGCCGGACGCCTTCCGCGAGACCGCCCCCGCCTTCCAGCACCACGCGACCGACGAGCTGCCGCTCGCCACGACGATGGGTGGCCTGCGCGCGCGGCTGATGCTCGGCCGCTTCGACGGCGCCGCATCGCCCGGCACGTCGTACTCGCCGCTCGTCGGCCTCGACGTGGACCTGCGGGCCGGCGCGATCGGCGCGCTCCCGCTCGTGCTCGACTTCGAATACGCCGCGCTGGCGATGACCGGACGCGTCGAGGTGGACGGCGTGCCGATCGAGCCGGGAACGATGCTCTACCTCGGCTGCGGCAGGCGGGAACTGGCACTGCGCAGCGACGAGGGCGGGGCGGTGATGATCCTCGGCGGCGAGCCGTTCGAGGAGGAGATCGTCATGTGGTGGAACTTCATCGGACGCACCGGCGAGGAGGTGGCGGCCTACCGCGAGGCGTGGCAGGCCGCCGATGCGCGCTTCGGCGAGGTGCACGGCTACCAGGGCGACCGCCTCGCCGCGCCGCCGCTGCCGGGTGTTCCGCTCAAGGCACGCGGACGCGTGCGCTGAATCAGAGGGTGCGTTGCGTCAGGGTGCGTGCGCTGAATCAGAGGCCTACGGCACCTGCGGACGGGCCGGCGTGGTCTCCTGGGCGGGCATGGAGTTCGAGGTCGGCGGCGGGTACGGGATGCCGACGTCGAGCGTGCCCGCGAGCGCCTGAAGCACCGCCTCCGCGGCCGCGGAAGTGCTGCCGATTTTGGTGCTCGGCAGCTTCGGGAACGCCGTCGTCGGCGCCTGCGCGAAGTTGAAGGCGCCGGTGAAGTCGCCGACCGTCTGGCGGCGCCAGGCCTATGTTCGGTGCCTGCACGCCGAAGCGGGTCTCGATCAGCCGCAGCACCGAGGTGTGGTCCAGCGTCCCCGAGTACCGGAAGCCGCCCGCGGTGAACGGCGAGATCACCATCGCCGGGGTGCGGAAGCCGAGGCCGATCGGGCCGTTCACGCCGCCGGCGGCCGACGGCAGGGTGCTGAGCCACTCGCCCGCGGTGCCCTCCGGCGCGGTCGGCGGGACCACGTGGTCGAAGAAGCCGCCGTTCTCGTCGTAGACGATGATGACGGCCGTCCGCGCCCAGACCTCGGGGTTCGACACCAGCGTGGAGAGCAATTGCTGCACGTAGTACTCGCCGAAGGCGGGCGGCGCGGCCGGATGCTCGCACTCGGCCACCGCAGGCCGCGGCGCGTGGTGGAGCCGGAGCGCGAGGGCTCGGTACTGCTCTCGAAGGAGCCGCCTTCGGACGAGTTGTTTTCGGACGAGCTGCCTTCGGAAGAACGGCTGGACAGCGGTTCGGACACGACGGGGTCCCCCAGGATGGCCGGTGGGTGGCGCATGCAGAGCAGAAGTTACTACCAGGTAAGGTTCCGCGCCGTTGGGTGAAAGCCTCCGTCGAGTGAATTCTCCGCGGCACGGGAAACCTCTACGCTCCGTCACTCGTCATGTACGGTATGGAGGTCATGGCCGACGAGCCCCTCGCGTCGTCCCGCCACTGGAATCACAACGTGGCGTACCACGGCGTCGTCCGGCGCGCCGTGCCCTCCGGCGGTGTCGACCTGCTCGACGTCGGCTGCGGTCGCGGCCGGCTGGCCCGCGCGCTGGCCCTGAGCGATTCCCGGCGGCACGTGATCGGCCTCGACCCGTCCGGCGAGATGGTCGACGCGGCCCGCGCCGCGCACGAGGACGTGCCAGGGCTCGAATTCGTCGAGGGCGACTTCCTGGCCTGCGAGATACCGGCCGACAGCCTCGACTTCGTCTGTTTCGTGGCCAGCCTGCACCACATGGACCAGGCCCGCGCCCTGGCGAAGGCCGCCGAGATACTCCGCCCGGGCGGCCGCCTGCTCGTCATAGGCCAGGCCCGCGCGACCACGCTGCCCGAGCAACTCGTCAGCGCCCTGTGCGCGCCCGTCGTCTGGTTCAACGACCTGAGGCCCGATTTCGCGCCCGGCGACTTCCCGACCGTCGAGCCGCTGCTCGGCTGGCGCGAGACCGCCCGAATGGCCCGCGGCACGCTGCCCGAAGCGCACTTCCGCCGCCGCCTCTACTACCGCTATTCGCTGCGCTGGACCAAGCCGAGGACCAAGCCGAGCGGGTGACGTCTGGCGGGCCGGGGCCGAACGGTCGCGGCGCGTAGCGTGGGACCATGCCCGACTCCGAGTCTGAGAACGCGCGAGAGTTCGCCGCACTCCACCACGGCGACACGCCGCTGCTGCTGCCGAACGCCTGGGACCACGCGTCCGCTGCGCTGCTCGCCGACGCCGGATTCCGCGCCGTCGGCACCACGAGCCTCGGCGTGGCAGCCGCCGCCGGCCTGTCGGACGGCGCGCGTGCGACTCGAGCCGAGACCCTGCGTATCGCCAAGATCCTCGGCGCCGATCATCGCCACCTGGTCTCCATCGACGCCGAGGACGGATACAGCGACGATCCCGCCGAGGTCGCGGACTACGCACGCGAGCTCGCCGAAGCCGGAGCCGTCGGCATCAACCTGGAGGACGGACGGCCCGGCGGGACGCTCACCGATCCGGCCGTCCACGCCGCGAAGATCGCCGCGGTGAAGGAGGCGGCGCCGGAGCTCTTCGTCAATGCTCGAACGGACACATACTGGCTCGATCGTCAGCGCGAGGAGACGCCGGCACGGCTCAGGGCGTATCGGGATGCCGGAGCCGACGGCGTGTTCGTGCCGGGAGTGTCCGATCCGGCGCAGATCTCCGGGCTGGCCAACGGGTTCGAGCTGCCGCTCAACGTGCTGTACCGGCCCGGCGGACCGAATATCGCAGAACTCGGTGACCTCGGTGTGCGACGCGTCAGCCTCGGCTCGCTGCTTTTTCGCGTCGCGATCGGCGCGGCACTGGAAGCCGCGACGGCGATCCGCGACGGGCGGACCGCGGGCCAGAGCGCTCCGTCGTACGCGGACGTGCAGCGGCTCAGCGGCTAGATCGGCTGCATCAGCTACTTCAGCTGGATCGGCCAGCCCGGCTGGATCGTCCGGAGCGTCGCTAGATCGTCCAGAGACCGGCGCGGTGCGCGGCGGCCACGATGCGGTCCCGCTCGGGCAGGCTCAGCTCGCCGCGGCAGTCGCGCAGCTCCGCGTCGAGCCGTTCCCCGGCCACGACCAGCACGTCCGGATGGCCGTCGTGCGCGTCGATCCCGGCGGCGTCGACGAACGCCAGCACCGGGATGACCGGCACGACGAGGTCGCCCAGCACGTCGCCGAGCCGGCGCGTCACCGAGGCCGCCGCGATCCGGGCGTTCCTGAGGTACTCGCGGATCGAGTCGTCCACCCACACGACCTGGCTGCCCACCCGGATCCGCGCGCCCCGATGATGCAGGGTATTGATGGTGAATACGCCGGGCGGGCCGATGACCAGGTGCTCGATCTCGTCGCCGCCGTGCTCCTCGACCGCGCGCAGCACGTCCCAGCCGTCCCGCCCGAGCCCGGCAAGCCGCCGTCCGACGATCCGCTCGCCCCGCGAGCCGCGCCAGGGCGTGATCCGCCGCGGCCCGCGGGTCCGGGGACGCGGCGCGCTGGCCGAGAAGGTCTCGTACCCCTCCGTCCCGGCCAGCACCTCCGCGGGCGTCGCGGGGCGCTGCGGCATCAGGTGCAGCAGGCCCTCCGGCACCGAACCGCTCAGGAACGGACGCAGCACGCTGACGATCTCGTACGAGCGGGCGTCGTCCTTCACCGAGAGCTTCCCGGTCCGTACGTCGTAGTAGCCGAGCTGGGCGCGCGTGTCGGTGTCCTTCACGTACAGCCGGTGCTGCCCGTTGCGCTGCCATCGCTGCACCACCAGCGTCATGATCCCGCACACACCCCCTCTTGATCGGCTCCTACCCGGCCCGCCGCGCCGCTATTCGGCCTTGGGCTCCTGCAGGTCGGCCTCGATGTCCATGGTGATCTGCACCTTGTCGCCGAGGACCGAGCCGCCGCCGGGGATCGGGCCGTTGTAGCTCACGCCGAAGTCGTGCCGGTTGATCTCGGTCGTGGCCGAGAAGCCCGCCTTCATCCCGCCCTGGGCGCCGGGCCCGAAGGCGGGGGAGTCCAGGGTGAGCGTGATCGGTTTGGTGTTGCCGCGGATCGACAGGTCGCCGTCGAGCAGGAACTCGCCGTCCTCGAAGCGGAGGCCGGTGGAGGTGAAGGTGATCGTCGGATGGTTGGCCGCGTCGAAGAAGTCCGCGGAGCGGATGTGGTCGTCGCGCATCGGGTTGTTCGTGTCGATGGACGTGGCCTCGATGGTCGCCGAGACGCTGGTCTCGAGCGGGTTGTCGCGGGTGGTGAACTCCGCGGTGAACGCGGTGAACCGGCCGCGGACCTTGCTGACCATCATGTGCCTGATCGTGAAGCCGACATACGAGTGGATGTTGTCGACGGTCCACGTTCCGGCGGTGTAGTTCGGCACTTCGGGCAGGTCGGTCATCTGTGCCTCCTGAAAGGGGGAGAAACCTGTACTCAACCTTCTCCCCGACCCGCCCGAAGTGTCCAGCGGTGTGTGAGGGTTCTGCTACATTACAGCGCCCCGTCCCGCCAGGCGGCCCGTGCGGTCGGGTAGATCGGCCGGAAGCCCAACTCGCGGTACGCGCGGGTGACGTCGGGGATGCCGAACCAGGGGTCGGCGACCTCGCGCCCCGCGGCGGATTCGAGGTCGAAGCTCTGTCCGCCCAGCTCGAAGAGCTCGACCGCGGTGGACGACGCGTCGCCGGCGATGTTGTACGCCGCGTAGCCTCCGCCAGGACGCGGAGCCCTGATGGCACGCTGCACGCCCTGCGCCACGTCCGCGTGGTGCACCATCGCCAACTGCTGCTGCGCGGCCATATTCGTGAAGCGCGGCAGGCTCTCCACGATGTGCGGGTCGCCCTCGCCGTAGACGAAGGCCAGGCGCAGGGTGATGACGTCGAGCCCCGACTCCGCGCTCAGCGCCCGCAACTGCTCCTCGGCCTCCCGCTTGCTGTGCGGATACGCGCTGAACGCCTCGCTTGCCTCGGCCCGTAGCTCGTCGTCCTCGCGCACCGGACGGCCCACGCCCGGACCGTAGACGAGATTCGTGCTGATCTGCACAAATCGGCGCACTCCCGCGCCCGCACTCTCCCGCGCGAGGGTCACCGCCGCGTCCCGGTTCACCGCGTACATGTCCGCGGCGATCCGGGCCGGGTCGCGGAAGGTGGCGGCGCTGTTGACGACGAGGGTCGCGCCGTCCAGCGCCCGCTTGCGCGCCGCCGCGTCGGTCACGTCGCCGACCACCGCCTGCGCGCCCGCCGCCTCGAACCGCACGGCCGCCTCCGCCGAACGCACCAGCACCCGCACCTCGTCGCCCGGCTCTCGCCAGGACAGCAGGCGCGGCACCAGCCGCTGCCCGACCTTCCCGGTCGCGCCGGTCACCAGGATCTTCTCCGCCATCGTCGTGTTCCTTTCCTGTGGCTTCGGCCACCAGCCTGCCGCCGCGCGCGCCCGGATTGCAGAGACCGGCGTAGCCACGGACTGCCGGTCCCTGGCTAGCGTCCCGGGGCGGGGGGAGAATCGGAGCATGAACGGGATCGATCGCGCGGCGCTGGCCGACTTCCTACGTCGCAGCCGGGAACGCGTCGAGCCCACCTCCGTGGGCCTGCCGCCGCGCGGCCGCCGACGTACCCCGGGCCTGCGCCGCGAGGACGTCGCCCAGTTGGCCGGAATCTCGGTGGACTATTACGCCCGCCTGGAGCAGCAACGCGGTGCGCATCCGTCCGAACAGGTGATCGGCGCGCTGGCCCGCGCCCTGCGCCTGTCCGAGGACGAGTGCGACTACCTGCACCGCCTCGCCGGCTACCAGACCCACGCGCGCACCACCGCGTCCGGCTACGTGCGCCCCGGCCTGCTGCTCATCCTCGACCGCCTCGTCGACGCCCCGGCGCAGGTCATGAGCGACAGCGGCCAACTGCTCGCGCGCAACGCCCTCGCCGAGGCCGTCTTCGGCGGACCCGCGCTCCCCGGACGGGCCGGCAACGCCATCTGGAACCTGTTCGCCAACCCGGCCACCCGTCCACGGGTGCTCCCTGAGGAACTCCCCGGCATCCTCGCGAACCACGTCGCCAACCTCCGCGCCGTGCACGCCCGCCGCCCGAATGACGACGAGGTCAATGCCCTCATCCGCGACCTGCTCGAGGTGAGCACGGAGTTCCAAGAGCTCTGGGACCGGCACGACGTGGCCGTGCTGCGCAGTTCGAGGAAGACGATCCTGCACCCCGAGGTCGGCCGCCTCGACCTCGACTGCGAAATCCTCCTCGCCCCCTCCGGCGAGCAGTCCCTGATCCTTTTCACCGGCCGTCCCGGCACGGACACCGCCGAGAGGCTCAAGCTCCTGCGCGTCCTCGGTCGCGAGAGCTTCGCCGAGCAGCACGAAGTCCGCTGACCACGGGCGGAAGGCGTCGGAATGAGCCGGATACTGCCGGACGAGTGATTGTGCCCGGCCGAACGGGGGACTGACGCGTCACCAGACGGTAATACAAGCCGTTGGATGAAATCTGGCTCTTCGTAGTCGAGCGACTACGAAGAGTGTCCGCAGCGTGCGTGGGGTGCGCCGCGGCGCAGAACCATCCGAAGGCAATCACCATGCCCCGTACCAGACGCCTCGCCGCCGCCGGACTCGCCGCCGCGACGCTGGCCCTGGCCGGAGGCTCCGTAGCCGAGGCCGCCTCCAGCGGTCTCGGTGTCGTCTCGGTCCAGCCGAACCCGGCCTCGCCGGGCAGCACCGTCTGGGTCTGGGACGGCGACCAGTGCGCGGGCACCAGCGGTACCGCCAGCTCCAAGGCCTTCACCTCTTCGGCCATGCTCGGCCAGCTCGACAACATGCTCGGCGGCAGCACCATGGTCGCCAAGGTCAAGCCCGGTACCTACAAGGTCACCGTGACCTGCAGCGGCAAGAACTTCACCGGCTGGGTCGTCGTCGCCCCCAGAGGCGGGGCGCGGGAGACGGCGCCTCGATGCTGTCCTCCGGCGGCAACATGGCCGCGGGCACCGCGCTGGCCGCGGCCGGTCTCGGTGTCGGCGCGCTCGCGCTGCGCCGCCGTCGCGCGCACAACAACTGACGACGGGTCATTCCGCCGCTTCGAACGGTCCGTGGGCATCAGGCGCCGATGCTCGCGGACCCTCGCTATTTCTCCGGCTTTTTCGCGTTCTCCGCCGTCAGCTCGTCGAGCAGTACGGACAGGTGACTGTGCGACGGGTCGGCGGCGCCGGTCAGCAGTGTCACGGTGCCGGACTCGCCCTTCGTTCGCAGTTCGGCGAGCCGCTCCCGCTGCTCCGGCGCGGAGAGTTCGGCGGCGTACCGGTGCGAGAACTCCTCGAAGCGCTCTTCGCGATCGGCGTGGAACCAGGAGCGCAGCTCGTTCGACGGGCTCAGGTCCTTGGCCCATTCGTCCAGATGCGCGGTCTGCTTCTTCACACCGCGCGGCCAGAGGCGGTCCACCAGCACGCGCGTCCCGTCCGCCTCGGCAACGGGCTCGTATACCCGCTTGACTCGAAATCCGCTCGGCATCCGCGCAACGCCTCCTCACCTCAGTTCACGGCGACCAGTACCTTGTCACCCGGTCCGATCCGGCCCGGCGCCATGACCTGAGCATATGCACCGGCGCAGGGCTCCGGCGCGACGTCGGCCAACGGGGCGATGCGGTTGTGCAGGGCGACCGTGCGCAAGGCCATCGGGTCCTTCCGCAGCGTGCCGTGCTCGAGTGTCGGAACGGCGCAGCGCGGGGTCGACGCGATGATCTTCAGCCGCAGGTCGGCACCGATGCGGACCTCGCGGCCGAGCCAGTCGTTCTCGACGAACCCGTGTGCGGTCGCGGCCGTGCGGATCACCAGGTTCGGCCGGTAGCGCTGCACCTCGATCGCGCCACGCGGGCCGAGCTCGGCGATCCGATCCAGCGTGGACGTCGTGATCAGGTGCAGCGGAGCGAAGTCGACGAACGTCTCGGGCGCGTCGTCGGAACCGATGTGAATGACCTTCGCCTCGACCTCGGCGGCCACGCCCGCGCTCAGCACCGCATCCGGGATCGAGCGGTCGAGCGTGGCGTTCTCGGGTGGCGTGTCGGCCAGGTGGACGGGCCTTCCGATGTACGCGGACAGCCGCTCATCGGCATCGGCATCCGTACTCCACAGCGGCTTCGCGCCCGGCAGCGCGATACGCACGCCCGCCCCATCCTCCATCACGGCAACGCATTTCAGCAGGTCGCGCCACAACCGCGGCATCTTCGCGCTGGCGACCTTCCCGGACTCGCGGTCGATGAGCGCGAGCCGCCGATCCCCGGGCACTCCGCGCTCGTCGACCGTTGCGCGCGCGACCCGTTCGCCGAGCATTGACTTGACCGGATAGCGCCACAATTCCTCGATCGCGCCCACCTCGCACACGGCCCCGCTCCCTCCGTCGCGTGTCACTCCCCACACTACGCGGTGGATTGATAGCGTCCGCCGTATGGACCTACGGTTGGTCGGCAGGCGGGCACTGGTGACCGGGAGCTCCTCCGGGATCGGTGCCGAGATCGCGCGGATGCTGGGCCGCGAGGGCGTGCGCGTCGTGGTGCACGGGCGCAGCATAGAGCGCGTGCAGGCGGTGGCGTCCGAGATCGCGGCCGAGGGCGGACGCGCGGCCACCGCGATCGGCGACCTGACCGTGGAGACCGAGCTCGGCAACGTGATCGCCGGGGCGGAAGCGGCCTTCGACGGCATCGACATCGTTGTCAACAACGCGGGCGGCACCGCGGTCGAGGCGGCGCACGGTCTGCTGGACACCCCGGGCGACGAGTGGCTGCGCAGCTATCGGCAGAACGCGCTGCCCGCCGTCCGACTCGCCCAGGCCCTCGTGCCGCCGATGCGCGAGCGCGGCTGGGGACGGGTGATCCAGATCGCGTCGCGGCTCGCCGAGATGCCCGACCCCGAGTTCGGCCCGTACGCCGCGGCGAAGGCGGCCGTGCGCAACCTGACGGTCAGCCTGGCGAGGGAGCTCGCCGGCAGCGGCGTCACCGCGAACGCCGTCGCCCCCAGCATGATCTGGACCTCGATGGCCGCGCCCTGGTTCAAGCAGTTGGCGCTGGAACAGGGGAGTCAGGACCCGAGGGTCGGCGAGGAGTACGCCATCAAGCACCTGTTCCACCAGCCCGTGCACCGCGCCGGCCGACCGGAGGACGTGGCCGCGGCCGTCTGCTTCCTGGCCAGCCCGCTCGCGGACTACATCTCCGGCGCGACGCTGCGCGTGGACGGCGGCGCCACGCCCACGGTCTGAGCCCCGCTCACCAGGACCGCGCTTGGCGGCGCTCGTCCCGTTCGGCGACCCAGCGGTCGAGCAGCAGCCCGACCTCGTCGTCGAGGAACAGGAAGAAGTCGCGCATCTCGGCGATCCGCTCCCGGGCCGCGCCGCCTTCATCGAGCGCGTTGACGCCCTGATCCGACAGGTCGGCGAGCCGCTTGTACAGGCCGCCCTTCACGATCGCCGCGGTGTACCAGGCGTTGCGCGGCACCTCATACGCGTCGCTGCGCGATCCGGGCACCGGAACGCGGTCGATGAGATGGAGCTGCTGCAGGTAGCGGACCGCGCCCGAGATCGCCGCCGCGCTCACGTCCAGCCGCTCGGCCAGCTCGCCCGCGGTCAGCCGCTCCTCGTCCGCGGACATCAAGGTCATCAGCACCCGCGCGGCCATCCGCGGGAAGCCCCAGTCCGCCAGGAACATGGCCATCTGCTCGACGAAGGCCCGCACCTCGAGCTCGCTCCGCATCTCACTCATGTTCCAACTATACGCGATTAACAACTTTCACAAGTTTGTGAAACTGGTGTAGCCTCGAAAGCATGGAGGACATCATCGAGGTGGCGGGGCTGCGCAAGAGCTTCGGTCGGACCGTCGCGTTGGACGGTCTGGATCTGGCCGTGCGCTCCGGTGAGGTGCACGGGTTCCTCGGACCCAACGGCGCGGGCAAGTCCACGACGCTGCGCGTGCTCCTCGGCCTGCAGCGCGCGGACGGCGGCCGGGTCAGGCTGCTCGGCGGCGATCCGTGGCGCGACGCGGTGGCGCTTCTCCGCGCTGCTGCTCGTCATCGCCGGCGCGGGCGCGGGTCTGGCGCACGGCGGGCGCTCGGGCGCTCTCGGCTCCCAGCTCGCCCAGCTGACCGGCGCCGGGCTGATCCAGGTCACGGCCGTGTGGGTGGTCGTCGGGCTGACCGTCGCGGCCTACGGGTTCGCGCCGCGGGCCAGCGCGTACGTCGGCTGGATCGCGGTCGGTGTCTGCATCCTGCTCCAGGAACTCGGCCCGATCCTCAAGCTCAGCCACTGGATCACGGACATCTCGCCGTTCGCGCAGGTCCCGCGCGCCCCCGGCGTCGCCGTCGGCGCGGAACCGCTGCTCATCATGACGGCCCTCGGCGCGGCCCTGCTCGCCCTCGGCCTCGCCGGCCTCCGGCGAAGGGACATCGGCTGACGGCCGGGGCCGGGCACCTCGGAGCCGTCAGAGCCAGTCGCGTCGCTTGAATTCGAAGTAGAGCAGCCCCGAGAGTCCCAGGATCAGCCCGGTCGAGGTCCAGAACCCAGTCTCCGTGCCGAAGGCGGGATACGGCACGTTCTGCCCGTAGAAGCCGGTGATCGCCGTCGGCACGGCGACGATCGCGGCCCAGCTGGTCACCTTCTTCATGATCAGGTTCATCCGGTTGCTCTGGATGGTCAGCTGGGTCTCCCGGACGGTCGCGAGCAGATCCCGGAGGCTGTCCGCCCAGTCGGCGGTCCGCAGCACGTGGTCGTAGACGTCCTGGTAGTAGGGCGCCAGTTCGGACGGGAGGTGGTTCCACCGCATTATCGCGTTGACCACCTCGCGCATCGGGGTGATCACGTGCCGCGCGGTGACCAGGCCGCGGCGCAGGTCGAAGGTCTGCCGCAGCACGGCGGACGAGTCCCTGCCGTCCGCAGTCTCGAAGATCAGGTCGCTGAGGTTCTCGATCGCGTCGTCGAGGGACTGCAGCGCGTTGAAGTAGCCGTCGACGATGTAGTCGAGCAGGCCGTAGACCAGAAACGGCATGCCGTGCTTGAGCAGATCGGACGATTCGTCCCAGCGGCGCACGATCTCGTCGATGTCCAGCGTGTTCGGGTCGTGCACGGTGATCAGCGCGCGGTGGGTGATGAAGGCCAGCATCATCGACGCGTTGAGGTCGCCGGCGTCGTCGCCGACCAGCTTCACCTGGTAGGCGGTCAGCACGAGGTGGTTCTCGTAGCGGTCGCACTTGGGGCGCTCACTCAGGTGCGTGGCGTCCTCGATCGCGAGCGAGTGCAGGCCCAACTCCTCGCGCAGCTGCTCGAGCTCCTCCGGCGTCGGGCTCTCGAGGTCGAACCAGACGGCCGCGTCCTCGTACTCGATCCAGTCCGAGACGTCGGCCAACGGGAAATTCTCCGCGACCAGCCGACCGGACCGATAGGCACGGCTGCGCCTCGGGCTCGGCGCCTTGACCTGCCCTGAATCCTGCGCTGCGTCGTCCGCTTCTTCCGCCACGTCTGCCGAGTCTACAGAGCGCCGGTTCACGCGATGACGACGCGTACCCCAGCCGCCGTGAACCGCTTGATTAATTCCGGGTCGGCCCGGTCGTCGGTGACCAGGGTGTCGACGCGCTCGATCGGCCGGATCCGGGCGAACGCCCGCTTGCCGAGCTTCGTCGAGTCGGCCAGGACGATCACCGTGCGCGCCCGGTCCGCGAGCAGCCGGTTGATCGTCGCCTCGCCCTCGTTGTGCGTCATCGCGCCGAGTTCCGGGTCGATCCCGTCCACGCCGAGCAGCGCGACGTCCAGGTGCAGCTGATCCAGCATCTCCGAGGCGAGAGGGCCGGTCAGCTCGTAGGAGCTGGACCGTGCGACGCCGCCGGTCACCACGATTTTGATATGAGAGCGGACGGTGAGCTCGTAGGCGATGTTCAGCGCGTTCGTCACGAGTGTGAGGGCCACGCCGTCGGCCTGGCTCGGCGTCAGGTCCGCCCGCGCGCCGATGGCCCGTGCGGTCTCGGTGCTCGTCGTGCCGCCGTTCACGCCGATGATGCCGCCCGCCGGGACGAGCGCGGCGGCCGCCTGCGCGATCCGCTGCTTCTCCTGCGGGTGGCGGCTGGACTTGAAGCGCAGCGGCAGATCGTACGACGTGCTGTTCGCGACGGCGCCGCCGTGCGTGCGCGTGAGCAACTGCTGCTCGGCGAGGTACTCGAGATCGCGGCGGATCGTCGCCTCCGACACCCCGAGCCGCGGCGCGGCGGTGTCCACATCCAGCTTCGAATCCTCGGCGAGCAGCTCGAGGATCGCGTTCAGCCGTTCATACCGCTTCATGGGAGCAAACTTTAATCCGTCCGCAGCGCGGTGACCGGATCCAGCTTCCCGGCCCGCCGCGCCGGCATCACTCCGAACACCACGCCGACGAACACCGAGACGCCGAACGCCAGCGCGGGCGACCACCACGCGATGGACGTCGGCAACGGGCTGAACGCGCCGACCGCCGCCGACGTGCCGACCCCGAGACCGATCCCGATCACCCCGCCCACGGCCGTCAGCGTCACCGCCTCGACCAGGAATTGCAGCACCACGTCCCGCTGCCGCGCCCCGAGCGCCTTGCGCAGTCCGATCTCGCGCGTGCGCTCGCGCACCCCGACGAGCATGATGTTCGACACGCCCACGCCGCCGACCAGCAGCGAGATCCCGGCGATCGCGGCCAGCACGAGCGTGAGCAGCGAGAGGATCTTCCCGATCGTGCCGAGGATCTGCGACTGCGTCACCGCCGAGAACTGAACGCCGGTGTACTCGCTCTCCAGCGTCGAGACGAGTTGGTTCGAGAGCGCGCCGATCTGATCCGGGTTCTGCGCCTTGACCTCGATACTCTGCACCGTGTTGACGCCGAAGAGCAGCTGAGCCTCGGTGATCGGGATGTCCACGTTGCTGTCCTGGGTGACGCCGAACGCCGAGCCCTGCGCCTGAGCCACGCCGACCACCCGGAAGGACACGCCGTCGATCGCGGTAGTGCGCCCGACCGGATCCTCGTTCGGGAACAGTGTCGAGGCCACGTTCGCGCCGAGCACGACGACGCGCGCCGAGGTGGTGACGTCCGCCGAAGTGAGGTACGAGCCCTCGGCCAGCGGACGGTTGAAGACGACGTCGAAGTTCTGCGTCACGCCCTGCACGGTGGCGAAGAAGCTGTTCTGACCGGCCGTCACGTTCTCCCCGGAGTCGACGACCGCCGTCACGTTCTGCGCCGACCCGGAGATCCGCGAGGCCACTTGCACGTCGGTCAGCCGCAGCGGCGAGAGCGAGGGCGTGGTGCCGAACTGGAACTTGCCCGGCACGATGAACACGATGTTCGAGCCGAGGCCCTCGACCTCGTTCTCCACCTCGGTCTTCGCCCCACCACCGATCGCGACCAGGACCACGACCGCCGCGACTCCGATGATCACACCGACCATCGTCAGCAGGCTGCGCAACCGGTTCGCCCGCAGCGCCTCGCTCGCCAGCTGCAGCGCCTCCCAGGGCTTCACTGGTGCTGACCCTCATCCGAGACCACGACGCCGTCCTTCATCCGGATCAAGCGGTTCGCCCGCGCGGCCACCTCCGCGTCGTGCGTGACCACCACCACCGCCACGCCGCGCTCCTTGTTCAGCCGTTCCAGCACGTTCAGCACCTCGCGGCCGTTCTCCGAGTCGAGATTTCCGGTCGGCTCGTCCGCGAGTACCAGGCGTGGCTCGCCGACCAGCGCCCGCGCGATCGCCACGCGCTGCTGCTCGCCGCCGGAGAGCTGCGTCGGCCGATGCGTCAGTCGATGCGCGAGCCCGACCGCCTCCAACGCGGCCACCGCACGGCGCCGCCGCTCCGCCTTTCCGACGCCGCGATACACCAGGGGCAGCGCGACGTTGTCGCGGGCGTTGGTGCGCGCGAGCAGCTGGAAGGCCTGGAAGACGAACCCGATCTCGGCGCCGCGCACCCGCGCGAGGCCCGCGTCGTCCAGCGACGTCGTGTCCCGGCCGCCGATGAGCAGGCGACCCGAACTGGGCCGGTCCAGCGCACCGAGCAGATGCATCAGCGTCGACTTGCCGGAGCCGGAGGGCCCGGTCACCGCGACGTACTCGCCCTCCGCGATGCCCAGCGTGACCCCGCGCAGCGCCTCGACCTTCATGCCGTCCATGGCGTACGAACGGCGCACGTCCACGGCCTCGATCGCGTACTGCGCATGAGTCACGGCGCGCGCCGGGGTCTCGGTGCTCAACCCACTTGCTCCCCGTCGGTCACCTTGTCCGCGCCGGAGACCACGATCCGCTGGCCCGCGCTGATCCCGGCGAGCACCTGCACCTGCGTGTCGCCCTGCGCGCCGAGCGCTATCCGCTTCAGGTGCGCCGAGCCGTTCGTCAGGACCCAGACGCTCGTCGCCTGGCCGTTGATCACCAAGGCGGACGACGGCACGCTCAGCGCGTGTTTCGCGGTGAGGACATCGAGGTCCGCGATGGCGCTCATGCCCGGCAGGGGGGTCGGGGCGGCCGAACCGTCCTGCATCCGCCCGGAGCCGAGGCTGAGCCGCACGGTGTACGTGACGCTGCCCTGGCTGGAGGTCGTCGCGGTCGGATCCACCGACGTCACCGTGCCCTGATACGAGGCGCCGGGCACGGCGTTGAGCTGGATCGACGCCGTGACGCCGGGGTGCACGTCGAGCACGTCGGTCTCGTCCACCTGCGCGGCGACCGAGAGCGCCGAGCCGTCCGTCACCGTGAACATCGTGCCGCCGGAATCCACCGGCGCCCCGACGGCGATCATCGTGCCGGATCCGCTCGAGCCCGAGCCGGAACCCGAGCCGAGCGCGCCGAGCGACCCGGCCGACGAACCGGAGAGCCCCGCGGAGGACCCGCTGCCCTGCGCGGCCGCCAGCAACTGGCTGACCTCGCTGCCGCTCACCCCGGAGCCGGAGGACTGGCCGTTGCCGAGCGACACGGTCCCGGAGATCGGCGCGGTGATCGTCAGGGCATTGACCGTCGCCTGCGCCGCGTTCACGGCCGCCTGGTCCTGGGTGCGCGTCGTCTGCCCGAGCGCGTCGAGGACCTGCGATGCGGATGCGAGCCCCTGCTGGAACGCGGACACCGCCGCGTTCACCGAGTCCATCGCCGACGAGTACGAGCTCTCAGCCGCCTTGATCTCGGCCAGCAGCGCCGCGCGCAACGCCGCGTCCGGTACCTTCGCAGCCTCCTGCTGGGCCTTGCTGAACGACGAGTCGGCGGAACGCTGATCCGACGCGGCGGCCTCCGTGAAGCCCGACGAGGTGTCCGGGATGCCGCCGGTCGCGGACGACGACTGGGAGAGCGCCTTCTGCGCCTCGGCGAGCTGCTGCTGGGCCGTGGGGGAGGAGATCACGCCGAGCACCTGCCCGGCCGCGACGTGCTGCCCGTCCCGCACGGAGAGGCCGGCCAGCGTGCCGCTCGACGACGCACCGAGGCTGACCTGCGCCTTCGGCAGAAGATTCGCGGAGGCCTGAACGACCTGAGACACGGTCGCGTACCCGACCGACGCGGTGGCGATCCCGTTCGATCCGCCCCCGCTGCACCCTGCGAGCCCGGCCGTCGCCGCTGCGAGCACGACGGGGAGCGCGATTCCCGCGCGAGACAGGCTTGGTATCCGCACGCGTTATATCGTAAAGCCAGCCCGATGGCGGACGGTGTGCGGGGTCGTGGTGGCGGCGCCGCGAGCAGAGGAGGTACGAGACCGATGCCCGAAATGCGTACCTGGCAGGCGATGCGCGACCAGATCCATCGCCAGCTCGAGCGGCAGACCGGCGAGGGCGTCGAGGCGTGGAGCGGGAAGATCAAGTCGGCCGCGCCGGCCGACGAACCAGCGCTGCGCGGCTGGCTCGCGGATCGCGGCGTCACCGGCTATCCGGCGATGCTGCTGGCCTGGGAGACCTTCGGCTACCCGGACTTCCTGACCGCGACGGCCGACGAGCTGGTCGACGCGCAGTACGCCGATCGGCCGGACCTGCGCCCGATCTTCGACGCCGTCGTGGCCGCGATCAGCGGGTTCGAGGGCGCGGAGATCCAGGCCCGCAAGACCTACGTCTCCCTCGTCTCCCCGCGCCGCACCTTCGGCATCGTCCAGGCCAGTACCAAGAAGCGCGTGGACGTCGGTCTTCGACTGGATGGCGTCGAGCCGGAGGGGCGGCTGCTGCTCGCCAAGAGCCTCGGCAACGACACGATCACGCGGCGGCTCGCGCTCGAGTCCGTGGACGACCTCGACGACGAGGTCCTCGGCTGGATCAGCCGCGCCTACGCAGCGAATTCGTAGCCGCCGACGATCGAATCCGGATCGAGACAGAGTCCTGTTAGAGTATCCGGCTGCGGAAACCGTCGATGGGTGGGGTAGGGGCTGTGGACGCCACGATGTACGAGTTCGAGCCCCTGGAGCCGGGGGACCCGCGGACGGTCGGCGGGTACGTGCTGCGGGCGCGGATCGGCGCCGGCGGGATGGGGCGGGTGTACCTGTCCTTCACACCGGGCGGGCGCGCGGTGGCGGTCAAGATCATCCGTTCGGAGTTCGGCTCCGATCCCGAGTTCCGGGAGCGCTTCGCGCGGGAGGTCTCGATCGCGCAGCAGGTCAACGGAATCCACATCGCGCAGCTGATCGACGCCGGCTCGGACAACGGCGTGCCCTGGCTGGCCGGCGCGTACGTGGCAGGGCCCTCACTCGCTCAAGTCGTCGCGGCGCACGGTCCGCTGCCGTCTGACACCGTGCTCGCGCTCGCCGGCCGCATCGCCGAGTCGCTGGGCGCGATCCACGCGACCGGGATGGTGCACCGCGATCTGAAGCCGGGCAACATCCTGCTCGACGAGTCGGGGCCCAAGGTCATCGACTTCGGCATCGTCCGCGCGGCCACACCCACGGCGACCGGGCGGTCGAGCCACCGCACGTTCATCGGCTCGCCGCCGTTCATGGCGCCGGAGCAGATCCGCGGGCAGAAGGTCACGCCGGCCACCGACGTCTTCGCGCTCGGTGCGACGCTCTACCACCTGTGCACTGGGGAGAGCGCGTTCTCCGCCGATTTCGCCGACGGCGTGCTCTACCGGGTCATCCACGACGAGCCGGACTACGACGCGTGCCCCGAGCAGGTCAGGGAGCTGATCCGGGTCTGCCTGCGCAAGGACCCGGCGGAGCGTCCGTCCACGCAGCGGATCGTCGAGGGCTGCCGCGCGGCGGGCGCGGGACCGGAGACACCGCTGCCGGACGCGGTCGGCGCGATGATCCGGGACCGGATGCGGGCGCTCACAAAAATAACAGGCCCAAAGGGCGTGGCGGAAACGGAGACGGAGGACGAGGACGCGACAGTCGGGGACGGGGTGGGGGAGGCGTCGGGTTCGACTGTGGGGGAGACGACGGGTTCCGCTGTGGGTGGGGCGTCGGGTTCCACGGTGAGGGAGACGACGGGTTCCGCTGTGGGTGGGGCGTCGGGTTCCACGGTGAGGGAGACGTCAGGCTCCGGTGCGGGTGGGACGTCTGGATCCACGGTGGGTGAGACTTCGGGTTCCACGGTGGGTGGGACGGCGTCGCCGACCGGGCGGGACGTGCACTCGATGACGACGGTGACTCCGGAGGGTACGCCAGGTGCGCCGGTCGCGATGGCGAGCGGTCCGGCGGTCTCTGGTCCCGCTTCCGGTGCCGGCCGCGTTTCCGGCGCCGGCCCCGCTGACGGGACGCCCGCACCGCGCGCTCGACGTGGCCGGACGGCGCTGGCCGCGGGAGTGAGTTCGCTCGTCACGGCCGTCGTCGCGATCGTCATCGCCGCGCTGCTCTGGCCGCACGGCACCACAACCGGCGCGACCGGGCAGCCGACCAAGAAGCCCGCGAACTACGTCGGCACGCAGTCTTCGAGTGCTGCGACGACCGGGGCCGCATCGGCGTCCGGATCCGCCTCCGCGGCCACGTCGGCCGCGTTGTCCGGCCTCAACGCCGTCCAATGGCAGGGGCAGGTCCTGATCACCGCCAACGACGTCGACCTCGACTCGGTCCCGGTGAACAACGGCGCGAATTCGCAGGTCAGCCTCTACGACTCCTCGGGCGGGCTCGGGAGCGATCCGTACCAGTTCACCGCGCTGCCGTTCGGGAGCGCGACCCTCGCCGCCTGGTCCGGGTCGACGACGCCGACCCGGAGCCAGTGCTACGACCAGGTGTCGAGTCAAGGCGTGAACATGGTCACGGTTTCGAACGGCACGATGGTCTGCGTGATCACCGCCATGGCGCGCGTCGCCCTGATCAAGGTGGTCGACGAGCAGGCGGACAGCGGGAGCGGCATCCTCACCGACGTGACCGTATGGTCCCGGGTCATCAGCGCTTCGAGCGCCGCGTCATCCAACTGAACCAGTCGGCCCTTCCGCATTCCCGCGCGCGGTGGGAGGATCAAGTTACCCGCAGGTAACAGATCCGGAGGTGGAGACCGTGTCGCCCGAGCAGGATGGCGCAGCCCGTACCCACGAGGTCACGAACCAGGCCCCGCCGCTCGTCGGGCACGACGTCGCCGCCGACCCGGTGCTGCTGGAGGGCCTGCGGCGGGAGGGCGCCGACTGGTACGCCGAGGATCTGCACCGGATCGGCGAGCTCGCCGGGACCGAGGAGGTGCAGCGCTGGGCCGACGAGGCGAACCGGCACGAGCCCGAGCTGCGGACGCACGACCGCTACGGCAACCGCATCGACGAGGTCTGGTTCCACCCGTCGTACCACGCGCTGATGGACGTGGCTGTGCGCGAGGGCCTGGCCGGGGCGCCGTGGGTCCAGCACAAGCCGGGAACGCACGTGGCCCGCGCGGCCGGATTCATGGTCTGGTCGAGCGTCGAGCAGGGGCACGGCTGCCCGATCTCCATGACGTACGCGGTCGTCCCCGCCCTGCGCGCGAATCGCGAGCTCGCCGCCGACTACGAGCCCTTGCTCACCAGCCGCGTCTACGATCCGGGCCTGCGCGCTCCGCTCGGCAAGCGCGGACTGCTCGCCGGCATGGGCATGACCGAGAAGCAGGGCGGCTCGGACGTGCGCACGAATACGACCACTGCGACGCCACGGCCCGACGGGACCTGGCGGCTGCGCGGCCACAAGTGGTTCACCAGCGCGCCGATGAACGACGTCTTTCTCGTTCTCGCGCAGGCGCCCGGCGGCCTGTCCTGCTTCTTCGTGCCGCGGGTGCTGCCGGACGGTACCCGGAACACGTTCATGATCCAGCGGCTCAAGGACAAGCTCGGCAACCGCAGCAACGCCAGCGGTGAGCCGGAGTTCGACGGCACCGTCGCGTGGCTCGTCGGGGACGAGGGCCGCGGCGTGCGCACCATCATCGAGATGGTCACGATGACCCGGCTCGACTGCATCCTCGGTGCCGCCTCCGGCACCCGCACCGCGCTGAACCTGGCCGCGCACCACGTCCGATACCGCTCCGCGTTCGGGTCGCGGCTCATCGACAAGGCCTTGATGCGCAATGTCGTCGCGGACCTCGCGCTCGAATCCGAGGGGGCGACGACGCTCGCGCTGCGGGTGGCCGGTGCCGCGGACCGGGCGATGCGCGGGGACGAGGGCGAGCGAGCGCTGCTGCGGCTGGCCACGGCCGTCGGCAAGTACTGGGTGTGCAAGCGGCAGCCCACCGCCGTCGCCGAAGCCCTGGAGTGCCTCGGCGGCAACGGGTACGACGAGGCCTCGGGCATGCCGCGGCTGTACCGAGAGGCCCCGCTGAACGGGATCTGGGAGGGCTCCGGCAACGTCAACGCGCTCGACGTCCTTCGGGCCCTGACCCGCGAGCCCGAGGCGCTCGCCGCCTTCCGTGCCGAGGTCGCCGCGGCCGCGGGAGCCGACGCGCGGTTGGACGCGGCGTGGCGTCGGCTGGATGCCGAGCTCGTGCTCACCGAGGATGCCGAGCTGCGTGCCCGCCGCCTCGTCGAGCGGATGGCGCTGGTGCTGCAGGGATCGCTGCTCGTGCGGTTCGCGCCGTCCGCCGTCGCGGACGCATTCTGCGCTTCGCGGCTCGAGGGCGACCACGGGATGGCATTCGGCACGCTATCGTCCGGTGTCGATTTCGACGGCGTGCTCGCCCGCGTGCCCGCGCTGAGCTGGGACGTCGCGACGAAGGGGTAGCTCGCGGCCCGCGGCCGAAGACATTGATCACGTCGAGCGAATGAATCCGGGCCGCCCCGGGTATCCGGATTCGCACGAACCGATCCGGCGCGCATCGGGCGTCGGAGCGGCTACGCTGTCCGCTGGCGTCCTGACGCCATTCCCGACGAGACACGACCCAGAGCTGTCGGCTGACCTGATGTCACAGAACGCGTTTCCCGAGCCAGCGAACGAGCCGCTGTGCGTGCTGCGCTTCGACGACCCGGACGACCTGCCGCGGCTGCGGCACGAGGTGGGCAAGGCGGCCGAGGCGGCGGGGCTCGATCCGCTGCGGGTGCCCGACTTCGTGCTCTCCGCGCACGAGCTGGCGGCGAACAGCGTCATGCACACCGATGGCGGCGGGACGCTCCGGCTGTGGGCCGAGCAGGACAGCCTGATCTGCGAGGTCGCCGACCACGGCGCGCTGGAGGATCCGGCGGCCGGTCAGCGTCGCCCGGACCTGTCGGGGCACGGCGGCGCCGGGCTCTGGATCGTGCGGCAGGCCTGCGATGTGCTCGAGATACGCAGCGTGCCCGGCACGGGTACGGCGGTGCGGATGGAGATGACGCTGCCGCATCAAGCGGCCGGGCGCTAAGCCGGCTGACGCCGACTCAGGTCGCGGCCGTGGTTCGCGGCAGTGGTCTGCGGTGCTAATCCGCGACCAAGGCCTCGTCGACGCTCGCGCAGGTGGTGACCAGGTCGTCGGCGCCGGTGAGCTGCAGCGTGCGGCGCACGGCACGGTGCGGGGCGACGAGCCGCAGCCTGGCGCCGAGTTCCTTGGCCCGGGCGTTGGCCAGCAGCAGCACGCGCAACCCGCTGGAGTCGAGGAAGCTCAGTTCGGTGCCGTCGAGCACGACCATCCCTGCCGGTTCGATCAGCGGCTGCAGTTCCGCCCAGAACCCGTCGGCAGCGGCCAGGTCGAGCTCGCCCGCGAGCGTGACCACGTATCGGCCGGGGCCGTCCGGCGCCACGGCGACAGCGAGGCGGTCCATAGTGCTGAAACACGCTCCTTGGGGCTTCGGGTGGGGCGGGTCGGGCTTCGGGTCGCTCGGCGCACAGTGTAGCCGCTCGCCCGGTGGGCCGTGTGAGGCTGGGGGTCACCGCGGGAACGGCGTGCGGGATTCGGCGGGCGGCGATGCGGTTCAGGCGGGCGCCGGCAGCGGCGGGATGTCCGGCCCCGGTTCCGGGATCGGCGGCCAGGGCTGCGGCTCCGGCGGGGGCTGCGGCGGGCGCCCGGGATCCGGCGGCACCGGTAACGGGCCGGGCGGTTCGGGCGGCGCCGGCGGCTCGGGCAATGGATCCGGCTTCGGCAGCGGATCGGGCAGCGGCGGCGGCGCGGGCCGCGGGTCAGGATCCAGTCCGCCCCTCGGCAGCGACGGCTTGCTGATCGCGTCCATTGTCTCGGGCTACCCGGTCAGGCCGGGTTCATTCCTGCCGCGCTGAGGTTTGCCGGGCCGCGCACCGGTTACCTGCCAGAGGCGGGACGGAGGTGCGATGCGGTCCGAAGGGACGGACGAGCCGAATTCGAATCCTGTTACGCCTGAAGTCTCCGACCGGCGGGCGGAGCAGCGCGCCGAGACGATGCGCGTGCTGCGCCGGATTGCCGAGCTGCCCGAGGACGATCCGGAGCGCGCCAGGCTGCGCGCCGAGGTCATCGAGGACCACATGCCGTACGCGCGGCACATCGCCCAGCGCTACGGCGGGCACGGTCCTTCCGGCGCGTCGGGTACGAGCGGCGAGGACTTCGAGCAGGTCGCGTATCTCGGGCTGGTCAAGGCCGTGGACAACTTCGACCCCGAGTACGGCACCGGGTTCCTCGGCTACGCCACCCCCATGATCATCGGCGAGATCAAGCGCTACTTCCGGGACGCGACGTGGGGCGTGCACGTGCCGCGGCGCATGCAGGAGCTCTCCGGCGCGCTGCGCAAGGACACCGACGCGCTCACCCACGAACTCGGCCGCGAGCCGACGATCGGCGAGCTCGCCGAGCACCTCGGCGCCGACCCGGAGGAGGTCGTCGAGGCGATCGACGCGGCCGGCGCGTACACCACGGCGTCCCTGGACCACCCGGTCAACACGGACGAGCAGAGCGCCAGCCTGCTGGACTTCATGGGCGAGCAGGACGAGCGCTTCGAGGCCGTGATCGACCGTCAGGTGCTCACCGGGCTGCTCGCCGAGCTCGGCGCGCGGGACAAGCGGATCCTGCTGATGCGCTTCTTCCGGGGCATGACGCAGGCGGAGATCGGCGAGGAGCTCGGCGTGTCGCAGATGCAGATCTCCCGGCTGCTGAACCGGATCCTGCGTGACCTGCGGGCCGGATTCGGCTGATGGTTGGTGATGGTGACGATGATCCTCCGTCCCACCTGGCCGGGGTTTGCGGCCGGTCGCCCGGGTTACCCGGAGGCCACGCGGTTCTGTCACTGCACGCTCCCGGCGGACCGGCACACCGGGCTGTGCCCTAGCCTGTCCGAGGCGTTCGCGTGACGGACCCGGCGAGAGGGTATGGGCTGGCTGGTGCGGCGCGGCCGCGACCTGGGCAGGTGACGCGAGACGGGAGTGGGAGCCGACCGATGCGGGATGAGACGACGGGCGACGAGGACGCGGGTTTCGCCGGAGCCGACGGACCGCGCGGCGCGGGGGAGACGCAGGCCCCGGAGAAGCCCGACACCGAGTCCGCCGAACTGCTGCCCGAATCCGAGGTCTTCATCGAGATCCCGGCCGACCGGCTGTTCGTGGTGCTGGCCCGCTCCGCCGCCGTGCACCTCGGCGCCGTGCTGCACCTCGGCATCACCGACGTGACCGACCTGCGCCTCGCCGTTGACGAGGCGTGCGCGCTGTTCCTGCTGCACCCGGCGTTCCCGGACGGCGGCGCGATCGGCCTGGCCTGCCGGTTCGCGGCGTACCGGGAGGAGCTGAAGGTCACCGTGCGCGCCCCGGTGCCGGCCGGGTTCGCCCCGGACACCGAGGGCATCGGCTGGATCATGCTCGGCGCGCTGGTGGACGGCCTGGACTGGTCGCGGCAGGACGGCTTCGGCACCGTCACCCTGACGAAGCGATTCGTCCGGCCGCGGGTGTCCTGACCGCCGCCGGGGCCCCGGTCGGGACCCTTGCGGCTATCCGCGCTTGATCAGCCTTCTGATCAGGGCGAGCAGGCGGTCGATCTCGACCGGCTTGGTGACGTGCTCGTTCGTCCCCGCGGCGAGGCTGCGTTCGCGGTCGCCGGGGGCGGCGCGGGCGGTGACGGCGATGATCGGGAGGTCGGTGAACTCGGGGCGCGAGCGGATGCGGGAGGTGGTGGCGTAGCCGTCGAGTCCGGGCATCATCAGGTCCATCAGCACGACGCTGATATCAGGGTTGCGCAACAGCAGTTCGATGCCCTCGGGGCCGTTGTCCGCGGTCAGGGCGGTCAGGCCGTAGAGTTCCAGCGCGCTGACCATGGCGAAGACGTTGCGCACGTCGTCGTCCACGACCAGCACCTTCTCGCCCTCGAAGCGGATCGGGCCGTAGCCGGATTCGGCGGGCTCGGCCAGCGGGTCGGGGGCGACGGGGGCCTGGGTCAGCCAGTGCAGCGTGAGCCGTTCGACGGCCTGCGCGGCGGACCGCACCACCTCGGCCCCGTTACGGCCGCGGGTGACGGTGGCGGCCCGGTCGTACGCGGCCGGGTCGCCGTCCGGGGCGAAGCACAGCAGCGGCACGCCGGGGACGGTCGCGTCGAGCGTGTCGAGGACGGTGTCGAGCAGGTCGCGCGGTCCGCGTGCGTCGATCAGGGCGCTGACGACGCGGTGCCGGGCCACGGCGTCGTGCACGGCCGCGGCGGAGTCGGCGCGCAGCACGGCAGCCCGGTCCCGGACGCCGCCGAGTCCGCGCAACGCTGTCTGCGCCGCGTCCCGCATCGGCTCGGCGGCGTCCGCGGCGAATACGACGTCTGGATCCGCCTCGACGACGAGGATCGCGGGATCGCGGACGCGGTCCGGCTCGCCCGTGAGGAAGGGCAGCTCGACGGGGAGGATCTCGTCAGGCGAGGTCACATCGGATCCGGCGGCGTCGGACACGGCCTCAACGGATGCCGAGACGGAGGAGATCCCGTCGGACGCGTCTCCCAGCCGGACGGCCTGCAGTTCCGATTCCAGCGCCTGCGTCCGGTCCGCGATGGCGTCGAACAGCGTGCACAGTTCGGCGATGATCGCCGACTCGCCGGGCTCGGCGTCCTGCGGCGCGCGGGCGGAGGTGTCGCCGGCGCGGAAGGCGCGCATGGCGGCGAGCAGGCCGGCGAGGCGGTCGTGCTGGGGCGCGGCGCTCAAGCTGGTCCTCCTGCTGTGCGTGGGCGAACGCCGCCGGAGCACGGAGCGGCTCCGGGTACTGCGGGTGCACAGCAGAAGCTACCAGCCGGTCGGCACCGATTCCCACGTCGCGCGGGCCGGCCGTCGCCGCGGGGCCGGCCGGGGGCGGGTCCGGGCTCAGGCCCCGTCGTCGCGCGGCGTGTAGCGGCCGGCGGCGCTGAGCGCGTCGCGGTCGGCCGTGCTGGTCACCTGCTTGCCGAAGACCTGGCGCGCGGTCACGGCGCGCTCGGCGCGGCCGCGTCCGGCGAAGCTGACCGCCCAGTGGAACATCGTCGTCACCCGCTGCTCGAAGCCGACCAGGTACATCAGGTGCACGAACAGCCACAGCAGCCAGGCCGGCAGGCCGGTCGCGCGGATCGGACCGATGCTGGCCACGGCGCTGAACCGGGCGATCGTCGCCAGCGAGCCCTTGTCGTGGTACTCGAACTCGGGCTTGGCGGGGTGCCCCTGCAGCCGCGCGGTGATCTGCGCGGCGGCGTACTGGCCGCTCTGGATCGCGACCTGCGCGACGCCCGGCAGGTTGTTGAGCGCCATGACGTCGCCGACGACGAAGATCTCCGGGTGGCCGGGTACGGTGCAGTCCGGCAGCACCTGGATCCGCCCGGCCCGGTCGGTCGGCGCTTCCGTCGCGGCGGCCAGTTCGGCGGCGAAGGGCGACGCGGCCACACCGGCGGCCCACACCTTCACCATCGACTCGACGCGTTCCTCGCTGCCGTCGGCGTGCTTGAGCGTGACGCTGCGCGCGTCCAGGTTGGTGACCATGGTGTTGAGCCGGACCTCGATGCCCAGGTCGGCGAGCTTGCTCTTCGTGCGCGCGGACAGCGAAGCGCCGAACGTGGGCAGCACGACGTCGGCCCCGTCGACCAGCAGGATCCGGGCCGAGCGCGGGTCGATCCGCCGGTATTCGCCGCGCAGCGAGCGGTGCGCGAGCTCCGCGATCTGGCCGGCCATCTCCACGCCGGTCGCGCCCGCGCCCACCACGACGAACGTCAGCCGCCGGGCGCGCGCGGCCGGGTCCTCCTCCAGTTCGGCGAGCTCGAAGGCGCCGAAGATCCGTCCGCGCAGGTCGAGCGCGTCGTCGATGCTCTTCAGGCCGGGCGCGTGCGTGCCGAACTCGGGGTGCCCGAAGTACGAGCCGCTGGCGCCGGTCGCCACGATCAGGCTGTCGTAGCCGATCGAGTACGGCGCGGTACGGCCCGGGGCCCGGGCCGTGACCCGCCGCGCGGCCGTGTCGATGGCGACGGCGCTGCCGAGCAGCACGCGGGCGTTGCGCTGGCGGCGCAGGATCTCCCGGGTGGCGGGCGCGATCTCGCCCTGCGACAGGATGCCGGTGGCGACCTGGTAGAGCAGCGGCTGGAACAGGTGATGCGGGGTTCCGGCGAGCACGGTGACGTCCACTTCCGCCCGCCGCAGCGCCTTCGCCGCGAACAGGCCGCCGAACCCCGATCCGATGATCAGGACTCGATGCCGTGCGGCCGGGGCCCAGGCGAGCGGAGTGGGTGCAGGTTCGTTCGCGTCCATGCGCGCCCCGTTTCCCATGCTGCGAAGTCTAAACGGAGCCGGACCCCTCCGCGTACGCCGCCGCACGTGTCGCGCGGCGGCATCCGGCACGTCGCACACGCCGCTCGGCGCGCCGCTTCCGGCCCGTCGCGTCCGCCGCGAAACGCCGAGCGAGCCCGGGCTGCGGGGGATCGGCCGCGGTCCTAACTACATTTCCTGTCATGGTCACGGGCACGGAGCGGGGATCGGTACGGCGCTGGCGCCACCTCGGCGTATTCCTTGGCGTCAGCGTGCTCGCCGGGGTGCTGCTCGCCGGCTTCCTGCTGCCGCTGGTCGGCTCCTCCGGCCTGATCGTCAAGGCCGCGTCCGACCACTTCGAGGACCTGCCGAGCGCGTTCCAGACCCCCTCCCTGCCGCAGCACACGCAGATCCTGGCCGCGGACGGCTCGACGATCGCGCAGACCTGGGGCGACTACGGCAACCGGGTCGTCGTTCCGATGAGCCAGATCAGCCCGAACATGCCCAACGCGCTGATCGCGATCGAGGACTCGCGCTACTACCAGCACGGCGGCATCGACCTGACCGGCACCGTGCGCGCGTTCTTCAACGACGCGAACGGCGGCGGTACGCAGGGCGGCTCGACGATCGCGCAGCAGTACGTGAAGAACGTGCTGCTGCTCGACGCGGGCACGAACCGGGAGCTCCAGCAGCAGGCCGTCGCCGACACGATCGCCCGCAAGGTCACCGAGCTGCGCTACGCCGTCTCCGTCGAGCGCGCGATGAGCAAGGAGCAGATCCTCGAGAACTACCTGAACCTCGTCTACTTCGGCAACGGCACGTACGGGGTCCAGGCGGCGGCGCAGCGGTACTTCTCCACGACCGCCGCCAAACTGACCGCGCCTCAGGCCGCGCTGCTCGCCGCGATCGTCAACAGCCCGGCGTACTACGACCCGTTCACCCACCCGCAGAACGCGCTGGCCCGCCGCAACCTCGTGCTGCAGAAGATGACCGACCCCGAGCTGCACTATCTGACGGCCACGCAGGCGGCCGCGGCCGAGCAGGCCCCGCTCGGCCTCGCCCCGACCACGCAGAGCAGCGGCTGCATCGCGGCCAGCACGTCCGCGGAGTTCTACTGCAACTTCGTCTACACGACGTTCCTCAACGACCCGGAGTTCGGCGCGACGCCCGCCGAGCGCCAGGCGCTGTGGCAGCAGGGCGGCCTGAAGATCAGTACGACGATGGACCCGGTCGCGCAGAACTCCGCGGCGACCGCCGTCTCGCAGCACACGTACTCCACCGACAAGGTCGCCTCGGCGATCGTGATGATCGAGCCCGGCACCGGCCGCATCAAGGCGATGGCCCAGTCGAGGCCGATGGGCAACGGCCGCGGCCAGACCTTCGTCAACCTCTCGGCCGATCCGCGGCACAACGGCACCCTCGGCTACCAGGCGGGATCCTCCTTCAAGATCTTCACCGGCCTCGCGGCGCTGAACAAGGGCTTCGATCCCAGCCTGCCGGTCAACGCCGTATCGCCGCTCACCCTCGGCGGAACGCGCCTGACCACCTGCTCCAACGGCCAGACCTCGATCGCGTGGCCGGGCAGCTACCAGCCCACGAACGACGACAAGAACTCGTACCTCGTGCCGATGGACCAGGCGTTCTGGTACTCCGTCAACACGTACTTCCTGACGCTGGAGACGCAGACCGGCCTGTGCGCCCCCGCGCAACTCGCCGAGGCGATGGGCGTCACCCAGGACAACGACCTAGGCCAAGGCAAGCCGCTGGACCAATTCGCGTCGTTCACCCTCGGCACCAACCAGATCACCCCGGTCGCGATGGCCGCCGCATACGCGACGGTCGCCGCGCAGGGCGTCTACTGCGTTCCGTACGTGATCACGGGCGCGGCGGCCATCACCGGCAAGCAGTACCCGGGCCAGAAGCAGCAGTGCAAGCAGGTCCTCGACGGCAACACGGCGAATGAGCTCACGTCGATGCTCAAGGGCGTTCTCACGCAGCAGGGGGCCACGGCGGACGGCCTCGGCCTGGCGGGCCGGGATTCGGCGGGCAAGACGGGTACGACGGACAGTTCGGTGGCGACGTGGTTCGACGGCTACACGCCCCAGCTCGCGGCGGCCGTCTGGACCGGCTTCGTCGACTCCGGCGGCGGTAAGGGCGAGGTCATGGCCAACATGAGCGTGGGCGGACAGTACTACTCCGGCCAGATCTTCGGCGCCACGATCTCCGCCCCCATCTGGCAGCAGGCCATGAACGGCGCCCTGGCGAACCAGCCGGCCCTCACGTTCAACGCCCCGACCGGCTTCCCGGCCGACCAGCCGACCACCGGCTCCCCGATCGTCGGCCCCTCGCCCACGGCCCTGGGCAAGGGCCGTACGCCGATCAGCGTCCTGCCGGGGACGAGAAAGGCGCCGGGCGCTCCGAAGAAAATGAAGGGCAAACACTAGACCCGTCGTCATAGCCTTGAGCGATGATCGAGGCGTCGTGGGCCGAGAAACTCCTGCGGGACGTCATACCCGGGGCCGTCGTCACTGGGCTGGCGCCGCGGACCGGCGGTCAGTTGAGCGCCGTCTACGAAGTGCGCTGCGATGATCCCGCGCATTCCGTGATCTTCAAGGTCTACGCGGACGAGTGGGCCTGGAAGCAGGCCAAGGAAATCCACGTCTATCGGCTGCTCGCGAGCCACACCGCGCTGCCGGTGCCGTCCGTTCTGCATCACGCGGCGGGCGCGATCTCGCCCTGCGGTCGCGCGGTCACGATCCTGAGCCCGCTGGAGGGCCAGCCGCTCTCCGAAGCATCAGCGGATATGGACGACGCGGCGTCGATTCCGGCGATGTACCGCGAGATGGGCGCCGCGCTGTCTGCGATTCATCAGATCGGCCAGGAGGCGTACGGCTATCTGACCACGAGCATCCTCGATCCGCTGCCGGACAACGGGTCGTACATGCGTCACCAGTTCGCGAAGAAGCTCAAGGAGTTCGACGACCTCGGCGGCGACCGGCGTTTGCGTGACGCGGTCGCCCGGCGGATCGAGCAGGACGGTGGCTTGTTCGACAACTGCAAGGCCGCGGTGCTCTGCCACAACGACCTGCACGAGGGCAACGTGCTGGTGGACCATCGCCCGAGCGGTTGGCAGGTCAGCGGGCTGATCGACGTGGAGAACGCGATCGCCGCCGACCCGCTGATCGATCTGGCCAAGACCGACTACTACTCCCTCGGCCGCGCCGAACCGGAGCGCGCGGCGTTGCTCGAAGGCTACGGGCCGCTTCCCGACGACAGCGCCGAACGCCTCGATCTCTACCGGCTCTACCACGCCCTCGAACTGTGGGACTGGTTCCGCTCGATCGGCACGACCGAGCCCTTGGCGAGTATCGCCGAGGACATCGCCCGACTGGCCGACTAGTAGTACTGGAACTCTCAGTACTGGAACTCCGCACCACCGGACCGCCGGACTGCCGGACCGCCGGACTGCCGTGCTACCGGCCTTCCGCGCCACTCTGGTTCTCGCGCTCGATGAACAATGCGGCCGTCTTGCGCGCGGAATCCTCGGAGAACGTCAGCTCCAGACTCTCGGCCGAGTCGGCCGCGGCGATCTCGGCGCGGGTGAAGAGATCCTCTTCGTAGGCAGAGAGCGCTTTCTCCACGTCGCCGGGGTTGTCGGCGATCGCGAGGGCGAGTTGGGAGGCGTCGTGCATGGCGAGGTTGGCGCCCTCACCTGCGAACGGCGACATCACGTGCGCGGCGTCGCCCAGCAGCGTCACCCCGGGAGAGCGCTTCCAGGTGATGCCGACGGGCAGCGCGTGGATGGGGCGAGGCGTGATCCGGCCGTCGGCGTTGGCGACGAGTCCGCGCAGTTGCGGTGCCCAGCCGTCGAGCAGGCGCAGCGTCGCGGTCTTCGACGCCTCGACATCGGTGAAGTCGATCGTGTCGAGCCAGCCCTCGTCGGCGCGGTGGGCCAGGTAGCAGTGCAGGCTGCCGTCCGTCTCACGGTGGCCGAGGATGCCGGTCTCGCCGCCGAGCGCGAAGAACATCCCGCCGCCGACCACGGCGGCCTCCTCGGGGTGACATTCGTCCGCGTCGAAGAGGTCTACTTCCAGGAACGAGATGCCGGTGTACTCCGGCCACGCGTCCGTCACCAGCTTGCGCACCTTCGACCAGGCGCCGTCCGCGCCGATGAGCAGGTCGGTGGTGAAGGTCTCGCCGCCGGCGAGCGTGACCTCGTGGCGCCCGGGAGCCTCGTCGAGCGCGCGGACGGAGGCGAGCGCGCAGCCCCAGCGGACCATGCCGTCCGGCAGCGAGTCGAGCAGCAGGTCACGCAGCTGGCCGCGGTCGACCTCGGGGCGCTCGAAAGACCCGTCGTCGAAGTCCTCGTACAGCACCGTCGCGTGCTGGTCGAGAATGCGCGACGACTCGCCGCCCGCGTGGATGATCTTGACGAAGTCCTCGAACAGGCCGGCGGCTCGCAGCGCCCGCTGTCCGGAATCCTCGTGGATGTCGAGCATGCCGCCTTGCGTGCGTGTGCCTCGGCTCGCCTCGAGCTCGAAGACCGCGGCGTCGACGCCGCGGACGTGCAGGACGCGCGCGGCGGTCAGCCCGCCGAGCCCGGCTCCGATGATCGCAATGGGGTAGTGCGGGTGATGCGGTGTGTCCGTCGCCATGTCGGTCACTCCAAACTCCTCTCGGGACGTCCGTCATCACCACCATAACGAACATGTTCGTTCCGAACAAGTTTGTGACGAATGCGTTCGAGAGCAGAGTGCTCGCTCAGGACTCGATGGGCGTGTGCAGGATTCCGTCGAGGAGTACCCGGACGGTCCACGTGCGGCGCAGGTGCGGCGGGCCGGACAGCAAAAGGGGGACTCCGAGGGCGGCGACGTGCGGAGCGGTGGCGGGCGAGGCGTCGTCCAGCGCGGCGGCGAGCGAATTCCACTCCGGACCGGTGCCGGGCACGTCGTTGGTCTTGCCCGCGTGCTCGACCGCATGCGCCGTGGCCATCAGCAGCAGGATGTCCACGCCCCAGGCCGCCTGCGCGTCCGGGACCTCGCCTTCCTTCAGTAGCGCGAGCAGGGCCTCGAGGAGGTTCACGTAGTTCGGGCCCGAGGGACGCGCGACGAGCGCCGAGCGGGCCAGGCCCGGATTCTCGCGAAGCACGCGACCGTAGGAACCGAGGACGGTGTCTATCCGATCGCGCCAGTCACCGGAGGCCCTGGCCGGGGCGAGGTCGACCTCGCCCAGCAGTTCCTCGAGGATGGCCGCGTGCAGCTCGGCGGTGTTGGCCAGGTACACGTACAGCGAGGCCGGGCCGGTGTCCAGCTCCGTCGCCAACCGCCGCATCGTGACACGCTCGAGCCCCTCAGCGCGCATGATCCGCACGGCTGTCGAGATGATTGCTCCGCGGCTGAGCGCCGGCTTTGCCGGACGCTCCCTACGGCTGACCGGTTCACGACGTGCAGGCATGCCGCCGAATCTACCGAACGTGTTCGTAACGAACAACCTCTCGAGCTACGACGAGCGGTCCCCGGCCACCGCCCCGTTCAGATCGGCGCACGGGATGAAGCCCGCGTCGAGGGCGGCGAGTTCGGTGGTCTCCGACCGGCTCTGCAGGAACGTGAGGAAGTGCGAGACCTGCGACGAGGGGTTGCTCGCGGTGTAGAAGAGCACCTCGGGCACGGCGAACTCGTAGCTGCCGTTGAGCACGTCCGTGCGGTCCGGCAGGGCGCCGCCGACAGCCAGAACACTGAGATACGGGTACGAGATACGGTACTGCGAGATCGCGTCGAGCTCCGCGAAGCCGATGGCGATGGCGTTCGGGTCGGCGTTGACGTAGGTGAGCATCTCCTCTGTCGTGCCGACCGTGCACAGGCCCGACGCGGTGGCCGCGGCATCGTCGCCCGTGACCGTCGAGGACGTCGAGCCGCAGTGCTCGGCGCTGTTGAGCAGCGAGGAGCCGAGTCCGAGCCAGGAGTCGAATTCGGAAGCCCGCCACCAGGCGCCTGCGCAGCCTGGAGCGCTTGGGCAGGATCCTCCCGGACTTCAACCGCCCACGGACCAGCACCTTCTCCTCGACCGAGTGCGAAGCCCCGGACAGGAACACGGCAAGCTGGAAGGGCTGTCCGCGGTCGAGCACCGCGCCGTTCGGGATGACGATCCGCTTCGCGTCCTCGTCGATCCCGACCGTGCCGGGTTTGAACATGCCACGCAGTTCGTTGAGATCCGCGAGGGCGGCGCGACCCTCCGGTGAAAACTGAGCGAACCTCAGACGGCCGCGCCGGACCCGCCTTTCACACCATCGGCATCGCCTCGGCGGCCGGCGGCTTTCCGCGGTCCCGCAGCTTCGGGTAGATCAGCGCGCTGACGATCAAAATCCACACGCCCGTCGCGATCAGGCCGAAGAAGAACAGCGGACCGAGCAGCGAGACCACACCGATGACGACGGTGAGCCAGCCGAGCCAGGTCGGGAAGGCCTTGCTGACCAGGAACGCGACGCCGAACGCGAGTTGCATGGTGGCGAGGCCGCCGATGAACAGCCCCACGATCAGATCGCTGTTCAACACGTTGAGCGCCTGCGCGGCGCCACCGGAGAGCTTCGTCGGCACGTCGGCCAGGGTGAACGACAGGCCGGCGGACATGGCGCCGCCGACGGCGAACACGACGGCGCCGGCCAGCGCGATGACCGCGAACGGCCGTGCCGCCCGGGAGGCGCTCAGGTGCTCGCGCAGCAGGCCGAAGAAGAACAGGCCGGCCGGGACCGCGATCGCGCCCATGATCGCGGAGGTCTTCACTCTGCCGCTGTGCGCGGCGTAGTAGTTGATGATTGAAGCGTTGGACGCGTTATGGTCCGGCATGGACCAGTTCAGGCCGGCGGACACAGCCACCAGCGCGACGAAGACGACGCCGAGCAGCGGAGTCAGCCAGGCGCGCGGGTCGGGCCGGTTGTGGTCGAGTTCCGGATGGGCCTCGGGATCGTACACCTTCTTGCGATGGGGAGCATGCGAAAAGACCATCGTCCACCTCCACGTGACGGGTCAAGGTCACGGCGAACGGAGGTTGGAGCGGCGATGCGTACTGCCCGGTCGCGTCGTCCCGGCAAGATCCGCGCGTCGCGCGGTTCTAGCCGAATGGTAACCCCGAAACGGGGCAAACGCGCCGCGAATGGCAGCTAATGCGCCGTGAAGGACAGCAGCGCAAGATCAGCGGCGATCGCGGCGGCGGCTTCGCGCAGTACCGGCAGCACGGACGCGCGCGCCTCGGCCGCGCTCGTCCGCGCGGCGTGCATCGAGACGTTGACGGCGGCGACCGCCGCGCCGGACGGGTCGCGCACCGGAACGGCCATCGACCGCAGGCCCTCTTCGAGCTCCTGGTCCACCAGCGCGTAACCGTCTTTCGCCACGCCCTCGAGGATGCGGAGCAGCGCGGCCGGATCGGTGACGGTGTGCCGGGTCAGTGCTCTGATGCGCGCCGACTCGAGGAATCGCGCGCGCCGCGCGGGGGAGTGGTCCGCCAGCAGGACGCGGCCCATCGAGGTCGCGAAGGCCGGGAAACGCGTGCCTATCAAGATGTCCACGCTCATGATCCGGCCTGCCGCCGCCCGCGCCACGTAGCGCACGTCGTCGCCGTCCAGCACGGCCATCGACGCCGACTCGTGCACGGTCCGGGCGACCTGCTCCAGGTGCGGCAGCGCCAACTGGCCGAGCGTCAGCTGGCTGAGTCGCGCGTATCCGAGTTCGAGCACGCGTGGCAGGATCCTGAATCGGTTGCCGTCCGTCGCGACGTAGCCCTGCCGCACGGAGGTCAGCAGCGAACGACGCGCGGTGGCCCGCGGCAGTCCGGTCGCCGCGGCCGCCTCGGACAGCGTCAGACCGCGCGTTCCGCCCTCGCCGAGGACCGACAGCACACTCAGTCCGCGGGCGAGCGACTGCAGATACTCGGGACCGAGCTGCTCCTTCGCCGCCGCGGTCGGATCGGCGGCGAACGCGGCAGGATCCGGATAAAGGTCCGGATCCGCGGCGGAACCGGAATCGGCGGCCGGATCAGCACCCGGATCCTCCGGCGCCGCGAGCGAGACCGACTCGGCCAGCCGCATGCTCATCGCCTTCGCCGTCTTCAGCAGCGTGGGCAGCGCCGACTCGCGCAGCGACGCGACGGTCTGCCGGCTCGTGTGGCTGACCACGCTCAGCGCTCCCGCCACGTCCCCGGCCGCGTCGTACACCGGAACCGCCAGCGCGATCAGACCCTTCTCAATGAGCTGATCGTCCTCCGCGCAGCCGACTCTCGCCGCCCGGGCGATCCGCTGCCGGAACGAGGCCACCGACTCCTTCTCCGGCCGATGCGTGGGCAGCGCCGGGAAACCCTCGTAGCCAGGGTCCTGATCCAGCCGCGCCTGCCACGCCGCGAACTGCGCGTCGCCCCAGGCGTGCGCGAAGATCGCCCCCGGCGCGCAGCGTTCGGCGGGCAGCGCGTCGCCCACCCGGAACGACACGGAGAGCGCCCTGCGGCGCTTGATCTGCAGGATGAAGCGCACCGATTCCCGGTCGGGCACCGCGAGCGAGACCGACTCGTCCAGCTGCGCCGACAGCTCCTCGGCCAGCGGCGCCAGCAGCCCGGGCAGCCCGCATCCGCGCAGGTAGGCGTTGCCGGGCCGGGCCGCGGCGGGCGCCAGCACCAGGTCGCGGCCGTCGCCCTCGGCGCGCAGGTAGCCGAGCTCGGCGAGCGTCGCCGCCACCCGGTCCACCGTCGAACGTGCCAGGCCCGTGCCCTTGGTCAGCTCGCTCGGCCGCAGCCGGCCGCCCGGCGCCGCGGCGAGCGCGCGCAGCACCGCGAAACCGCGTTCCAGCGGCCCGACGCTCTCGTCCGGGTGCGGTGTCTGCGTCATGCCGGCCTTCCTGCCACGTTCCTTCGCGACTCGAACTCTAGCCGCCGCGCCTCGCTCGGGCCGTTGACAAGCGGCGGCGCGGACAGCAGACTCGCCCTAGGAGTGAAATATAGTTCATCTGGCGAACAAGCGCGAGGTTCCATGGACAAGGCGGTGGCCACGGCGGCCGACGCGGTGGCGGACATCGGGGACGGCGCGTCCCTGGCGGTCGGCGGATTCGGCCTGAGCGGCGTCCCGAACGTGCTCATCGAGGCGCTGTTCGAGCGGGGCGCTGAGGATCTGAGCGTCGTGTCGAACAACTGCGGCGTGGACGGCGGCGGCCTCGGCATCCTGCTCGGCGCCGGGCGGATCGTCCGCGTCACCGGCAGCTACGTCGGGGAGAACAAGGAGTTCGCGCGACGCTACCTGTCGGGTGAACTCGAACTCGAACTGACCCCGCAGGGCACCCTCGCCGAGCGGCTGCGCGCCGGCGGTGCCGGGATTCCCGCCTTCTTCACCCCGGCCGGCGTCGGCACCCAGGTCGCCGAGGGCGGCCTGCCCTGGCGTTACGCCCCGGACGGCAGCGTGCTGGTCGCCTCGCCCAAGAAGGAGGTGCGCGAATTCGACGGCGTCGAGTACGTGCTCGAACGCGGCATCCGCACCGACTTCGCCCTCGTCCGCGCGTGGAAGGGCGACCGCGACGGCAACCTCGTATTCCGCAAGGCCTCGCGCAACTTCAACCCGCTCGCCGCGATGGCCGGACGCGTCACCATCGCCGAGGTGGAAGAACTCGTCGAACCCGGCGAACTCGAGCCGGATTCGGTGCACCTGCCCGGCATCTTCGTGCAGCGGGTGCTCGCGCTGACCCCGGAGCAGGCCGCCGACAAGGGCATCGAGAAGCGGACCATAAGCGTCCGCCCGACCCCGGCACACGAGATTCCCATGGACGAGGAAGTGTGCGCCTGATGGCCTGGACTCGTGAGCAGATGGCCGCGCGCGCGGCCGCCGAGCTGCCGGACGGCGCGTACGTCAACCTCGGCATCGGCCTGCCGACCCTGATCCCGAACCACCTGCCGGCGGGCGTGGACGTGACGCTGCACTCGGAGAACGGCATCCTCGGCGTCGGACCGTACCCGTACCCGGAGGACCTCGACGCCGACCTGATCAACGCGGGCAAGGAGACCGTCACCGTACTGCCCGGCTCGGCCTTCTTCGACTCCTCGCTGTCCTTCGGCATGATCCGCGGCGGCCACGTGGATGTCGCCATGCTCGGCGCGATGCAGGTCTCGGAGACCGGGGACCTGGCCAACTGGGCCGTGCCCGGCAAGATGATCAAGGGTATGGGCGGCGCGATGGACCTGGTGCACGGCGCCCGGCGCGTCATCGTCCTGATGGAGCACGTCACCAAGAACGGCGATGCCAAGATCCTCCCCGAGTGCACGCTTCCGCTGACCGGACGCCGCTGCGTGCACCGGATCATCACCGACCTCGGGGTGCTCGACGTGACCCCGAACGGCTTGCGGCTGGTGGAGACCGCGCCCGGGGTCGACGAGGCGGAGCTGCGCAAGAGGACGGCCGCTCCGATACTGGCGCCGAGCATCGAAGGGAACTGAGCAACGATGGTCACCCAGCAGGAGATCGACAAGGAGATCGCCGAATACGCCGGCCAGACCGCGCCGGGCGGCCACCCGCCGCGGTACTGGCCTCCGTACCGCAGCAGCATCCTGCGAAGCCCGAAGCAGCCGCTGGCGCTCGTCGCCGATCCGGACGCGATCGAGTTGTGGACGCCCGTATTCGGCACCGGCGACGTCACCGAGCTCGACGCGGACCTGACGCGGCAGCACAGCGGCGAGCCGATCGGCGAGCGGATGACGGTCTCCGGCCGCGTCACCGACCGCGCCGGGCGTCCCGTGCGCAACCAGCTCGTCGAGATCTGGCAGGCCAACGCCGCCGGCCGCTACGTGCACCGCCGCGAGCAGCACCCCGCGCCGCTGGACCCGAACTTCACCGGCGCCGGCCGGACGCTGACCGACGACGACGGCGAATACCTGTTCACGACGATCAAGCCCGGTCCGTACCCGTGGGGCAACCACGTCAACGCCTGGCGGCCCGCGCACATCCACTTCTCGCTGTTCGGGAACGCGTTCACGCAGCGGCTGGTCACCCAGATGTACTTCCCGGGCGACCCGCTGTTCGCCTACGACCCGATCTTCCAGTCGGTCACCGACCCGGCCGCGCAGCAGCGTCTGATCGCCGTGTACGAGCACGAACGCTCGGTGTCCGAGTTCTCCCTCGGCTACCGCTTCGACCTCGTGCTCGACGGCCCGTCCGCCACCTACTTCGAGGAGGAGTCGCAGTGAGCCCGACGGATGAATTGAAGCTCGAGCCCACGCCCTCGCAGACGGTCGGCCCCTTCTTCGGCTACGCGCTGCCGTTCCCCGGCGGCCCCGACGTGGCCCCGGCCGGGCACCCGGACACGATCACCGTGCACGGATACGTCTACGACGGCGAGGGGCGCCCGATCCCCGACGCGATCCTCGACTTCTGGCAGGCCGGGCCGGACGGCTCGCGCGCGGGAAGTCCCGGCTCGCTGCGGGTGGACGCGGCCAACGGCGAACTGCTGGGCCGGGACGGCGTGCGCTTCACCGGCTTCGGCCGAGCGGCCACGACCGGCGACGGCCACTGGGCGCTGCACACGCTGCCCCCGGCGGCCGACACGCCGTACATCGCGGTCGGCGTCTTCGCCCGCGGGTTGTTGCATCACCTTTACACTCGTATCTATCTTCCGGGCACGCCGGACGACGCGCTGCTCAGCAGCCTGACACCGGAGCGCCGCGGCACGCTGCGCGCCCGGCAGGACGGACGCGCGTACCGCTTCGACGTCAGGCTCCAAGGGGAGGAGCCGGAGGAGACGGTGTTCCTTGACTTCGCCTGAGCGCGCCGCCTCGGCGCTCGACCTGGGCCTGCTCGCCCCCGGACGTGCCGGGAGCCGTGTGGAGGCCGAGACGGGCGACGGCGCGTACCTCCAAAGCCTGCTCGACGCGGAGGCGGCGCTCGCGCGGGCGCAGGCGACGGCCGGCGTCGTGCCGAGGCGGGCGGCCGAGGCGATCACGTCGGCGGCGCTCGCGAACGACTTCGACCTGCGGCAGATCGCCCTCGACGCACGCGCCGGCGGAAACCCGGTGATCCCGCTGGTCGCGGCGCTGCGCGAGGCCCTGCCCGAGGAGGTCGCCGCCTCCGTCCACCGCGGCGCCACCAGCCAGGACATCATCGACACCGCGACGATGCTGGTGGCGGACCGGGCGCGCATCGTCATCCTCGGCGATCTCGACCGGGTCGCCTCCGCGCTCGCCGACCTCGCTGAGCGGCATCGCGGCACCCCGATGGCCGGCCGAACCCTGACGCAGCACGCCGTGCCCACCACCTTCGGCCTCAAGGCGGCGGGCTGGCGCAGCCTCGCCCTGGACGCGCACGACCGGCTCGCCGCGCTCTCCTTCCCCGCGCAGCTCGGCGGTGCCGCGGGAACGTTGGCCGCGCTGGTCCCGTCCGAGGACCCCGCCGCCGTGTTTCCACTCATCGAGTCCTTCGCCGCCGAAACGGGACTCGACGTTCCGGCCCTTCCCTGGCATGTCCTGCGCACGCCGATCGCGGAGCTCGGCGGGGCGCTCGCGCTGGCCGCGGGCGCGCTCGGCAAGTTCGCCGCGGACGTGCTCGTGCTCGGGCGCACCGAGATCGCTGAGATCAGCCAGCGGAACGGCGGCGCGGGCGGCTCGTCCGCGATGCCGCACAAGGCGAACCCGGTGAACGCCACGCTCATCGCCGCGGCCGCGCGGCAGACTCCCGCGCTGGCCGGCGTGCTGTACGCGTCGATGGTCGCCGAGGACGAGCGGCCCGCCGGCGCGTGGCACGCCGAGTGGGAGACGCTGCGGCAGATGCTCCGGCAGGTCGGCACCGCGGCGGAACTCGCGGCCGAGCTGGCTGAAGGCCTCGACGCGCGGCCGGCGAGACTGGCCGAGAACTTGGCCGCGAGCGGCGGCCTCATCGTCTCTGAAGGGCTCGCCGGCGCCCTCGAGCCGCTCCTCGGCCGCGCCGGGGCGCGCAAGGTGCTCACCGCGGCTTCCAAGGCGGCCGGGGCCGAGGGCAGCTCGCTGACCGAGACCCTCATCGACGAGCCCGAGATCAGGGCGCTCGTCGACGCGGACCGGCTCAGCCCGGACGAACTGGCCGACCTGCTCGATCCGGCACGGTATCTCGGCGCCGCACCGGACCTCGTCGACCGCGCCCTCCGGCGCGTCCCCCGCAAGACCAAGTAAGGGCCCTTCCTATGTCCTCCCTCAATTACTCGATCGACGGCCCCGCGTCGCCCCGCCCGCCGCTGTTCCTCGGCGCCTCGATCGGCACGACCGGCGCGCTGTGGGACGCCGTCGTGCCCACGCTCGCCCGGGACCGCGCCGTCGTGCGCTGGAACCTCCCCGGCCACGGCGGCAGCCCGGCCGGCCTCGTGCCCGGCGACGGCTCGGCCACGGTCGCCGACTTCGCAGCACTCGTACTCGCCCTCGCGGACAGCCTCGGCATCGGCGCGTTCGACTACGCGGGCGACTCGTTCGGCGGCGCGATCGGCACATACCTCGCGGCGCACCACCCCGACCGGGTCGCGTCGCTGGCGATCTGCTGCTCGTCCGCGCACTTCGGCGACCCGGCAAACTGGCGGGCCCGCGCGGAGAAGGTCCGGTCGGAAGGCACCCGGGCGATGACCGAACTCGCCGACACCGCCCCCGACCGCTGGTTCCCCGCCGACTCACCGGCCCGCACGTCGCCCGCCACGGCCGCACTGATCGCCACGCACCGGGCCGTCGATCCCCGCGGCTACGCAGCCTGCTGCGACGCCATCGCAGCCCTTGATCTCACGCCCGCTCTGGCGGACATCACCGCCCCCACGCTCGTCATCGCGGGACGCGGTGACCCCGCCACCCCGCCCGCGCACGCCCGCGAACTCGCCGACGGCATCGCGGGCAGCGGCCTCATCGAGCTTCCGGGCGTCGGCCACCTCGCCCCGTACGAGGCTCCGGACGCGGTCGCCGCCGCCCTGCTCACGCACTTCTCGGGCTCGCGCTACGCCGCCGGAATGGCCGTACGCCGCGAAGTCCTCGGCGACGCGCACGTGGATCGCGCCATCGCCAGGACGACGCCGTTCACCCAGCCCTTCCAAGACCTGATCACGCGCTACGCATGGGGCGAGATCTGGACGCGCCCCGGCCTCGACCGGCGCACCCGCAGCTGCGTCACGCTGACCGCACTCGTCGCGCACGGCCACCTCGAGGAACTCGCGATGCACGTCCGCGCCGCACGTACCAATGGCCTGACACCCGACGAGATCGGCGAAGTGCTGCTGCAGACCGCGATCTACTGCGGCGTACCCGCCGCGAACGCGGCCTTCGCCGTCGCGCAGCGCGTCCTCGACGAGACGGCCGCCGCCGCGGCCCAGGAAACGAGAGAGATACCGTGAACGCACCGAAGCGCACCACCGTCGGCATAGTCGGCGCGGGCCCCGCCGGGCTGCTGCTGGCGCGCCTGCTGCACCAGGCGGGCGTCGACTGCGTCGTCCTCGAGACGCGCGACCGGCCGTACGTCGAGCAGCGCCAGCGCGCCGGCGTGCTCGAGCAGTCCACGGTGGACGTGCTGCGCGCCAGCGGGGCGGGGGAGCGGCTGGAACGCGAGGGCCTGCCGCACGACGGCATCGAACTCAGCTGGAGCGGCCGCCGGCACCGCATCGACTTCCCGAAGCTCACCGGCGGCAAGCGCGTGTGGGTCTACGCCCAGACCGAGGTCGTCAAGGACCTGATCAAGCTGCAGCTGGCCGACGGCGCGCCGCTGCTGTTCCAGGCGACCGCGACCGGCGTCACCGGCGCGGACACCGCGAGCCCGACGATCCACTACACGTACGAGGGCGAAGATCGAACCCTGACGTGCGACTACGTGGTCGGCTGCGACGGCTACCACGGCGTCGCCCGCCAGGCGATCCCGGAAAGCGCGCTCACCACGTACGAGCGGGTGTATCCGTTCTCCTGGTTCGGCATCCTCGCCGACGTCCCGCCGTCCAGCGACGAGCTGATCTACGCCCACTCGCCGCGCGGCTTCGCCCTGCTCAGCATGCGTTCGCACACGGTCAGCCGACTGTACCTGCAGGTCCCGAACGGCACCGACCCCAATGCGTGGACCGACGAGCAGATCTGGGACGAACTCGACGCCAGGTTCGCCGTCGATGCCGACTGGAAGCTCCAGCGCGGCCCCATCACCCAGCGCGCGGTCCTGCCGCTCCGCAGCAGCGTCACCGAGCCGATGCGCTGGGGCCGAGTCCTCCTCGCCGGCGACGCCGCCCACATCGTCCCCCCGACCGGTGCCAAGGGCCTCAACCTCGCCGCCGCCGACGTCACCGTCCTCGCCCGCGCCTTCATCGAACTCCACACCACCGGCGACGACTCTGCCCTCGCCGCCTACTCCGACACCTGCCTCCGCCGCGTCTGGCGCGCCGAGCACTTCTCCTACTTCATGACCTCGACCCTGCACTCCGACCCCGACCAGACCGCCTTCGACGCCCGCCTCCAGCTCTCCCAACTCGACCGCATCGCATCCTCCCCCCACGCCGCCGCCGAACTGGCCGAGAACTACGTCGGCGTGGCGCTCTAGGGCAGTTTCGGCGGCTTGCGGTCGATCAGCTCACCGCGTTTCGCGGCTGGAGTTCGCGATGACGGTGGCAGTATGAGCGCTCTCAGCGGTTCGCTCGCGGGAAGCTCGTCGACCGAGACCTCCTCGTGGAGGACGCGGTAGACGACCTCCGCCATCGAACTACCGCCAGACCATGGCGGCGTCCCGTGAAGGCACTCATAGAGAACGATCCCAGAGCGAAGACATCCGACGCGATGCCTGAGCGCACGCCGGAGAATTGCTCCGGAGCCACTCCGCGGAAGCCGGTGACGAGGAACGCTCCGCCGCGCGAATATCTGAGCCGATCGCCGATCCGCTCCGCCAGGTCTTCGCCAGGTCTTCGCGGCCGAGTACGGGTATCGCCGTGTCGGTGATCGGAAGCGGCTGGTGGATGTACCGGAAGTCTCCGCGCAGTGGAATGCTCAGCACCCATCCCCCTCACCATCGCTACCGCCCGCGAACCCATACTGGCATAGCGCATCGCGATAATCACCGCGCGTGAGAGATCCCATAGCAGCTCGCGGATCGGCGGTCGGACACGTGTCGTCGGGTCCGGCCGCACCGGCTACGGCTGTGTATCGAACTCGCTAGATAAAGTTAAAGTTCTGTCTCTTCCTCGGCAGGGTCTTGGCAAGAGGGTGTCGGCGGCCCTAGCTTCACCCCTGCCCACTGGACCGAGGGAGGGGTTACCCGCATGATCAGAACTCGTGCTCGTTGCGCGTGGGGAGGGCTCGTCGCGGCGACGGCGTTGGTTGCCGGCGGCTTCGTGGCGGCTCCGGCGGCGATGGCGGCCACTGCGACTGCCAATGCCAAGGCGGCTGGTGCCGCGGCTGCGGCCACGCCCAGGACCGTCATCGCCGACACGGCCTCGCACAATCCGCTGCTCAGCTACGTGCTGCCGCGTGAGCAGGACCCCCAGCCCGACTCGACCGCGCTTTCGGCGCTGTGCCAGTCGTACGCGGGTGATACGCACGTGTACAACTCGATCGCGCCGAATGTGGACGCGATCAATGGCGACACAGTCGTCAACGTCGGTAGCCAGACCGGGTGTTACTCGGCGCAGAACGAGACGACCGTCGCGGTCAATCCGCAGAACCCCCGGAACCTGGTGGCCGGATCGAACGACTACCGGGTCTTCAACTCGCGGGAGGGCCGCAACGACTCGTCGGGCTGGGCGTACACGTCGTTCGACGGCGGGAGGACGTGGAAGAACGTTGAGCTGCCCGGCCTGACGTACCAGACCGGCGCGACCGGCGCCCTGTCCGATATGGACTCGGCGGGCGACCCGGTGCTCGCTTTCGGGCCGCACAACACCGTCTACTACACCAACATCGTCTTCTCGCGGCTCAATGCGGGCTCGGGCATCGCCGTCTCGGTCTCGCACGACGGCGGGTTGACGTGGGGTGCGCCGAGCGTCGTGCAGCTCGACGGCGTGCTGCCGGACGGAACCGCGACGCCGACGAACTACTTCAACGACAAGAACTGGATCTCCGTCGATCCGCGCACCGGCAAGGTGTACGTGACCTGGACTCGCTTCACGTACGACTCGGCGGGCAACTATGTCGAGTCGCCGATCGTCGTGAAGACCTCTGACAACCAGGGCCGCAGCTGGTCGGACGCCTACCGCATCTCCCCGACGACGACGAACTTCTCCGGCGGCCTGACGGCGTTCGCGCAGGGTTCGAACCCGCAGGTCACCGCCGACGGCACCGTGTACGTGGCCTACGAAGGCACCGTCTGCGCCACGCTGGCCTGCAACGGCGCGAGCGACCACGACGCGACCGTCATCGCGTACTCCCGCGACCACGGCAAGACGTGGACGAACGAGCAGGTCGGGCAGAACTACGACTTCCCGTACAACCCGGACGTCGCCAATGACACGCTGACCGGCGAGAACTTCCGGATCAACTCGTATCCGCAGCTCACGGTGGACCCGCTGACCCAGCACCTCTACGTCACCTGGGCCGACGACCGCAACGGGCAGTACGACTCCACCGGGGCGTCGGTGAAGACCGACGGCACCGCGTTCATCGCAGGGTCCGCCGACGGCCGGAACTGGAGCCCGGTGGCGGCCGCGGAGCCCGGCGGCGACGTGGTCTTCCCGGCGGTCGCCGCGTTCGGCGGGAAGGTCGCCGTCACCTACTACACGCGCTCCTACGACCCGTCGGGCATCGACCTCGACTACGCCTACACGACGATCGGCTGGAACGGCCGGACCTCGTCGCAGCACCGCATCACCACGCAGTCGGCGAACCCGCAGGTCCAGTTCGTCGGCACCGGCCTGGTCAGCGGGACCGTGCTGCAGGGCGAGTTCATCGGCGACTACTCGGCGGCCGTCATCGGCTGGGACGGCATGCTGCACCCGGTGTGGACCGACTTCCGCGGCCACCCGGGCGTCGACACGCCGCATCAGACCGTGGACACGCAGGCGATCCCGATCTGGTAGCGACCCCGATCTGGTAACGGCGACGCGCCGACGTCGCATTGATCTCGGACGACGCGTCCCCCGACTGCTCGCTACGCCTCGATCGCGGCTTGAAGCTTGCGCATCGAGGCGAGCCAGTGGTCGGGGGACGCGGCGCGTGCGGCGTAGTACTCGGCGACCTCGGGGTGCGGCAGGATCAGGAAGCGACTGTCCTCGAGGGCCGACATGACGGTGTCGGCCACGTCTTCCGGGGAGATCGCGGAGGGGGCGAGCAGCACTTCGCCCGCCTTGCCGGTGGACGCCATCATCGCCGTGCGCACGCCCTGCGGGCACAGCGCCTGGACCGTGATGCCCTTGTCGCCGTACGTCGCGCTCAGCCACTCCGCGAAGGCCAGCGCGCCGTGCTTGGTGACCGAGTACGCGGGGGCGCTGAGCATCGTCAGCAGGCCCGCGGCCGAGACCGTCGCCAGGAAGTGGCCGCGGCCACGCTCGAGCCAGCCGGGGAGCAGGGCGCGCGCGGCCCGGACGTGAGCCAGCACGTTGACGTTCCAGGCGAGCTCCCAGCCCGCCTCGTCCTCCAGCGACGGCGCGCCGCCGACGCCCGCGTTGGCGCAGAACAGGTCGATGGCGCCGAGATGGCCGGCGGCGACGGACACGAGGGCCTCGACTCCCTCGGCCGACGCGGCGTCGCCGGGGACCGCGAACGCGCCGATCTCCGCCGCGACGACGGAGACCTTGTCCGCGTCGAGGTCGTTGACGACCACCCGCGCGCCCGCCGCCGCGAACCGCCGCGCCATCGCCGCGCCGATGCCCGCACCGGCGCCCGTGACCACCACGCCCGCGCCGTTCAGATCCAGCCCCATCCGGTCCTCCTCGACCATCCGCCGTTGCTCGGCCGCCGCCCGGGTCATTGACAGGCCGGGGCCGCGGTTGCATTCTAGGCGAGATCCTAAGCGATCGCTTAGTGCTCGTGGAAGCGGGCGCGCGAAGCGGCGCGGGAACTTACACAGCGAACGGAGCGATGGTGCGCGACCTGCACGGAAAGACCGCGTTGATCACCGGGGCGAGCCGGGGTATCGGGCTGGCGATCGCCCGCCGGCTCGTTGACGAGGGGGCCCGGGTGTGCGTCACGGCGCGGCGCACCGAGGCGCTGGTCGAGGCGGTGGAGGCGCTCGGCGGCACGGAGCACGCGATCGCCGTGGCGGGCCGGGCGGACGACCCGGAGCACCAGGCGAAGGCCGTCGCGTGCACGCTGGAGGCCTTCGGCTCGCTGGACATCCTCGTCAACAACGCCGGGATCAACCCGGTCTACGGCCGGATGATCGACCTCGACCCGGTCGCCTTCCGCAAGGTGTTCGAGGTCAATGTGATCTCGGCGCTGGCCTGGGTGCGCGAGGCGCACAAGGCGTGGATGGGCGAGCACGGCGGCGCGGTGGTCAACGTGGCGTCGGTGGCCGGGCTCGGGCCCGCCTCGATGATCGGGGCCTACGGCGCCAGCAAGGCCGCGCTGATGCAGTTGACCGTGCAGCTCGCCGAGGAGCTCAGCCCGCGGATCCGGGTGAACGCGGTCGCCCCGGCGATCGTCAAGACCGACTTCGCGGCCGCGCTCTACGAGGGCCGCGAGGAGAAGGTGGCCGCCGGCTATCCGCTCGGCCGGCTCGGCGTGCCGGACGACATCGCCGGGGCGGTGGCCTTCCTGGCCTCGCAGGACGCCGGCTGGGTCACCGGGCAGACCCTCGTGCTGGACGGCGGGCTGCTGCTCAAGTCAGGAGTCTGAGGTATGCGGCGCGGCCATGCGCAGCGCGAGGTCGGCGTACAGCTTGCCGAGCTCCTCGGGCGGCTGGCGGCTGTTCGACGGGTACCAGCGGGCCACGTCCGTGACCATCGAAAGCAGCGCGAGGGTCGTCCCGTCCACGTTCGGCACGTCGAAGACCCCGGCCCGCACGCCCTCGTGCAGGATGCCGCGCACCAGCGCGGTGATCTCGCGGCGCAGCGCGGAGACCTCCTCGTAGTGCTCCGGCGAGAGGCACGGCAGGTCGTACTCGACGACCCGCGCGGTGGTGTGGTGCCTGGCCTGCCACGTGGTCTGCGCCTCGATCACCGCGTGCAGCCGCGCCGCCGGACCGCCGTCGCCGACCTCCTGCACGGCGAGCACCGCGTTGTGCAGCGTCCGCTGGTGGCCCACCAGGGTGATCCGGTAGAACAGATCCTCCTTGGAGGCGAAGTGCACGTACACGCCGGCCGGGCTCAGTCCCGCGCGGTCGGCGATGTCCCGGGTCGAGGTGCCGTGGTAGCCGCGCGCGGCGAAGGCGTCCACGGCCGCGACCAGCAGCCGGCGGGCGCTGGCCGGGCCCAGGTGGCCCGTCCCGTCGTCCCACATCTCGGCCAGGCCGCGGGCCTGTGCCTCGTCGAGTCGCGCGGTGCTCGCCTCGGACATCTCGCTGTGCTCCTTCCGTTCGGCGGACACGCCGCCGCACACCAGTGTAAGCAAGCGCTTAGCTCGGCGCGAAGGATGAGCGGAAAGGGCGCGTCATGACGGAAGACAATAGCGGGAGAGCGCTCCCCGGGCTCGACCTGGCCGCCCTCGCCGGGTATCTGGGCCGCGGCCCGCTGTCCGGCGAGCTCGTCTCCGGCGGCCGGTCCAACCTGACGTACCTCGTGTGCGACGAACGCCGCTCCTGGATCGTACGCCGCCCGCCGCTGGGCCACGTGCTGGCCACCGCGCACGACATGGCCCGCGAGTACCGGGTGATGACCGCGCTGGCGCCGACCGAGGTGCCGGTCCCCGAGACATACGAGCTCTGCGAAGACCCCGAGGTGCTCGGCGCGCCGTTCTACCTCATGCAGAACGTCGTCGGCCAGGTCTACCGGACCGCGGAATCGGCGGCCGCGCTCGGCCTGCCGCGCCTGACGACGCTCGCCGGAGAGCTCGCCGAGGTGCTGGCCCGACTCCATTCGGTGGATCCGGAGAGCGTCGGCCTCGGCGCGTTCGGCCGCCCCGACGGATACCTGGAACGGCAGCTGGCCCGCTGGAGCAAGCAGCTCGCCGCCTCGCGCAGCCGCGAGCTGCCCGGCATCGACGAGCTGCGCGACCGGCTCGCCGCCGAGCTGCCGAAGTCTCCGCGCGCCACGATCGTGCACGGCGACTACCGGCTCGACAACGTCATCTTCGGCGACGACGACCGGATCGCGGCCGTCGTGGACTGGGAGATGGCCACGCTCGGCGATCCGCTCACCGACATCGGCGCGCTGCTGCTCTACTGGGAGCTGCTGGTCTCCGGGAAGGGCATGTTCGGCGCGGTCCCGCCCGGGGCCGAGTTCCCCGGGCCCGAGGCCTTCACCGAGCGCTACGTCGCGGCGGGCGGCGCCGAGCTCGACCACCTGCGCTGGTACCTGGCGTTCGCCACCTTCAAGCTCGCGGTCATCTCCGAGGGCATCCACTTCCGCTTCCGCGCCGGCCAGACCGTCGGCGCAGGGTTCGAGCGCATCGGCGATGCCGTCCCGGTACTCGTCGAGCGCGGCCACGCGATCCTCACCGAAGGAGTCTGATACCCGTGGACTTCAATTTCGACGCCGAGACCGAGAAGCTTCGCTCCCGGCTCCTGGAATTCATGGACGAGCACGTCTATCCGGCCGAGCAGCGCATGGAGCAGTCTCAGTCCACTGATTTCTCGACGCCGCCGCTGATCGAGGAGCTGAAGTCGGCGGCGCGGGAGCGCGGGCTGTGGAACTTCTTCTGCGAGCTGCCGAACCTGTCCTACGCGCCGCTCGCCGAGATCACCGGCTGGAGCCCGAAGCTCGCGCCCGAGGCGGTGAACTGCAGCGCGCCGGACACCGGCAACATGGAGGTGCTCGCGCAGTTCGGCACGCCCGAGCAGAAGGAGCGGTGGCTCGAGCCGCTGCTGGGCGGCGAGATCCGCTCCGCGTTCTGCATGACGGAGCCCGACGTCGCCTCCTCCGACGCGACGAACATCGAGACCCGGATCCGCAAGGACGGCGAGGACTACGTCATCGACGGCCGGAAGTGGTACGCGTCGGGGGCGATGAACCCGAACGCCAAACTATTCATCGTCATGGGCAAGACCGACCTGGAGGCGGCCCGGCATCGCCAGCAGTCGATGATCCTGGTGCCGCGGGACACGCCCGGGGTCGAGATCGTGCGGCCGATGCAGGTCTTCGGCTACCGCGACGAGTGGCACGGCGGCCACGCCGAGGTCCGCTTCCACGGGGTGCGCGTCCCGGCGGCGAACCTGATCGCGGGGGAGGGCGAGGGCTTCGCGATCTCGCAGGCCCGGCTCGGCCCCGGCCGCATCCACCACTGCATGCGGCTGATCGGGATGGCCGAGCGCGGCCTGGCGTTGATGTGCGAGCGCACCGAATCCCGGATCGCGTTCGGCAGGCCGCTGGCCGAACAGGGCGTGATCCGCGAGTGGATCGCCGAGTCGCGGGTGCGGATCGAACAGGCCAGGCTGCTCGTGCTCAAGACCGCGTGGCTGATGGACACGGTCGGCAACAAGGGCGCGCACACCGAGATCCAGGCCATCAAGATCGGCGTTCCCTCGATGGCGGAATGGGTGCTGGACAAGGCGATCCAGGCGCACGGCGGCGGCGGCGTCAGCCAGGACTTCGTGCTCGCCGAGCTCTGGGCGGCGGCCCGCACGCTGCGGCTGGCCGACGGCCCGGACGAGGTGCACCGCCGCTCTCTCGCCAAGACCGAGCTCGCCCGGCAGTCGGCGGCGCGCGGGCAGGTAAGAGCGGGGAAGTAAGGACTGTACGGGCCAAGACAAAGGAGTCGCCATGGTCTTCAACCTCGCCACGACGCTGAGCGAATCAGCCCTCAGCCACCCCGGCAAGTACGTCTGCCGAACGGCCGAGCGGGACATCACGTACGCCGAACTGGACGAGCTGGCCGGCCGGTTCGCCGCCGCGCTGCTGGCCGAGGGCCTGGAGCGCGGCGATCGGGTGGCCGTGCAGCTGCCGAACGTGCCGGAGTTCCTCGTCGCGTACTACGGGATTCTCAAGGCGGGCTGCGTCGTGGTTCCGGTGAACCCGCTGCTCACCGAGCCGGAGACGGCGTACATGATCGGCCACTCGGGCGCGCGCAAGCACATCGACGACGCGGAGGACGTCGTCTCGCTGTGCGCCGCCGCCAAGTACGCGGCGGACGTCGCCGCCACGAACCCGCAGGACACGGCCGTCATCATCTACACCAGCGGCACGACCGGCCGGCCCAAGGGCGCCGAACTCAGCCACTTCCAGCTCTACATGAGCTGCACGGTCGCCTCCGAGACCTTCGGCGCGATGCCCGAGGACGTCACGCTCGCCGCCCTGCCGCTGTTCCACATATACGGGCTCTCATGCAGCCTGAACAGCGTCGTGCGGTACGGCTCGACGATGAGCCTCGTGCGCAAGTTCGAGGCCGGCGCGGTGCTCGACGCGATGGCGAGGCACGGCGTGACCATCAGCCTGGGCGTGCCGACGATGTACCACGCACTGCTGATGGCGGACGTCGGCGACCGCGACCTGAGCGCGTTCCGCGTCGCGTCCTGCGGCGGAGCGCCGATGCCCAAGGCCCTGATAGAAGGCTTCGAACAGAAGTTCGGCGTGACAGTGCTCGAAGGCTTCGGCATGTCCGAGACCGGCGCCGCGGGCTTCGTGAACCGGCCGGGTGCCCGTCGCGTCGGCTCGATCGGCATGCCGCTGTGGGGCGTGCAGGCGCGGATAGCCGGCGCCGAGGGCCTGACCGGGCCCGATCACGTCGGCGAACTGCTGATGAAGGGGCACGTCGTGATGACCGGCTACCACGACGACCCGGAGGCGACCGGCCAGACGCTCGTGGACGGCTGGCTGCACACCGGCGACCTCGGCTACGTGGACGAGGACGGCTTCTACTACATCGTCGACCGTATCAAGGACATGATCATCCGCGGCGGATTCAACGTGTACCCGCGCGAGGTGGAGGAGGTCTTATATCGGCACCCCGCGATCCGCGAGGCCGCCGTGCTCGGCCGCCCGGACGAGCGGCTCGGCGAGGAGATCGTCGCGGTGATCGTCCTCAAGCCCGATGCGAGCGAGCCGGCCGCCGACGAGGTCATCGAGTTCTGCCGGACCTCGCTCGCGGCCTACAAGTGCCCGCGCGAGGTGCGCTTCGTCGCCCAGCTGCCCCGCAACGCCTCCGGAAAGGTCCTCAAGCGCGAGCTGCGCCAGGTCGCCTGACAACGGTCGCCCGACAACTCCGATCCTGTGTCTTCTTGACGTATGCCGATATAGGCATACGATGGTGCCATGGCAAGAGCGGCGACCACCACGGACGCGTTCAACGCCGTCGCCGAACCGCGGCGGCGGGAGATATTGGACGCCCTGGCGCGCGGCGAAAGCACGGTGAACGCCCTGGTCGAACGGCTCGGCGTGGCCCAGCCCGTGGTCTCCAAGCACCTGCGCGTGCTGCGCGAGGTGGGGCTGGTCCAGGTCCGCGACGAGGGCCGGCAGCGGATATACCGGCTCGACCCTGGGCCGCTGCGCGCCGTCTACGACTGGGTCAAGGACTACGAACGCCTCTGGGAGGAGCGCTTCGAGCTCCTGGACACCGTGCTGGAGGAACTCAAGGACCGACAAGAAGGACAGGAGTGAGCACGATGGGCAAGAAGATGCAGGTGAGCACCCCGACCGACACGCAGATTCTGATCACCCGCGAGTTCGACGCGCCGCGGCACCTGGTGTGGCGGGCGTTCACCGAGCCGGACCTGCTGCGCCGCTGGTGGCACGCGAACCGGGCGGAGGTCACCGCGATCGAGATGGACGTGCGGGTGGGCGGCAAGTACCGCTACGCGGCCCGCGCGGGCGGCGGCTACGAGATGGAGTTCCACGGCGAGTACCGCGAGGTGGTGCCGGACGAGCGGCTGGTCAGCACCGAGACGTTCTCCGGCGCCCCGGAGCACCCGGCGCTCAACACGACCACCTTCACCGAGAAGGACGGCCGGACGTACCTGGAGCTGCTGATCGAGCACGACGGCAAGGTGAGCCGGGACATGCATCTCGGCTCGGGCATGGAGGACGGCCTGGCGGACGCGCTGGTCCTGCTCGAGGGCGTCGCGCGCGAGCTGGCCCACCTGACCTGAGCCCGGCGTGGGCCGCGGCCCGATCCGCGAGGGGGAGCGCCTGCTCGCGGCTTATGCGAAGCGCAGCAGCAGGAGTGCCAGGGCGAGGCCGATGCCCGTGACCAGCGTGGGCAGGATCCTGGGCCGGACCCGGGTGTCGGTCTCGGCGCGGCGCAGCTGTCGTTCGTAGCTCATGGATCGATCATGACGAGCGACTGTTAAGCGAACAGTAAGGACCGGTGCGGGGAGTCTGTGAGCTACGTCCCGTTTACGTGGCGGTTCGCGGGGAGAGCGCGCGGAGGATCTCCTCGGCGCGCTCGACCGCCGCGGCGTGGTCGGCCGCCGGGTTGCCGATCCGCGGATCCCAGTTGAGGTCGTAGAAGAGCTCTGTCACACCCTGCTCGGCGAGCCACCCCACGTCCTCGCGGATCTGCTCGGCGGAACCGGAAAGCCGCAGGCGGTTGCCCTCGTCGTCCGCGGTGCCGGCGCCGGTCGGGTCGTAGCGCACGACGCCGCGGGTGATGATGCGCAGCCTGTCCGGATCGCGGCCGGCGCGCTCGGCGGCTTCGCGCACGATCGCGACGTCGGACGCGATACTCGCCAGGACCGTGCCGCTGCGGCTCATCCAGCCGTCCGCCAGCCGTCCGGCCCGCTCCATCGCCGCCGGAACCGCGCCGCCGAGCAGGATCGGCGGGCCGGGGCGCTGCACGGGCTTCGGATCCATCCGGCTCACCGGCACGGTGTAGAACTCGCCCTCGAAGTGCACCGGTGAATCAGCCCACTGCGCGCGCAGCGCCGCGACGAACTCCTCGGTCCTGGCCCCGCGCCGCGCGGTCGTGACGTTGCCGGCCGTGAACTCCAGCGGCGACCAGCCGATGCCGAGCCCGAGGTCGAGGCGGCCGTCGGACAGCACGTCGAGCGTCGAGGCCTGCTTCGCCAGGTGCGTGGGGGAGACGAACGGCAGGTTCACGACGGCCACGCCCAGCCGTGCGCGCGAGGTGTGCGCCGCGAGGTACGCGAGCGAGATCAGCGGATCGAGCACGCTCTGATACACCACGCCCCCGCCGCCGTCGGCCGGGGAGAGCAGCCGCTGGAACGTCCACAGCGAGGCGTACCCGAGCTCTTCGGCCAGGCCCCCGAACTTCGCCAACTCGGCCGGTCCCGCCCAGGCCCCCGACACCGGTGCGCCGATTCCGATCTCCATGGGCACAGCTTAGAGGCATACGGGGGAGAAACCGACTAGCCTACTGTACCGTCCGGACGGTACAGTAGGAGCATGGTCCGCGAACGCCTGCTCGACTCCGCCGAGGCCGTGCTCGCCGAGCACGGTTCCCAGGGGCTGACCCTGGCGGCCGTCGCGGCGCGGGCGGGCGTGAGCAAGGGCGGCCTGCTCTACCACTTCGCCGGCAAGGACGCGCTGATCACCGCGTTGATCGAGCGGCTGATCGCGGGCTTCGACGAGCTCATCGAGTCCTTCCGGCTCGAACGCCCCGGCTGGTACACCCGCGCGTACGTCGAGGCGACCTTCGCCGTGCTGACCGCGCAGGACGCGGATGTGGCCCGCCGCCGCTGGGCCGCCGCGTGCGCCGCGGCCACCGACCCGGCGCTGCGGCAGCCGTTCGCGCGGGCGCAGCGCCGCTGGCTGAACGACGGCCTCGCCGAGGAACCCGACCCCGATCTCTCCCAGCTCGCCCGGCTCGCCGCCGACGGCCTGTGGGAGGCCGCGGAGCTCGATCCGTCGCTGCTCGGCCCCGAACGTCTCAGCGCCCTGCGCGAGCGGTTGCTGGCGCTCGCGCCGGCGCCCTCCCCGGCGTCCTGACCGGCGTCCGTCCGCACCGCACCCGAACCGCACCGCGCAGGCCTCGCCGCCGGTGCCCCCGATTCTGTGCTTGACCCCGGCGCCGCCGTGCGCCGAACCAAGGAGCTTGGTACCCATGTCCCCCGACCGTCGTCGCCTCGGCCGAGCCCGACTCGGCATCCTGTCCACCTTCGCCCTCGCCGGCGCGCTGTGCGCGGTGTGGACGGTGCGCATGCCCGCGCTCAAGCAGAAACTCGACCTCACCGACGCGCAGCTCGGCCTCGAGGTCCTCGGCTGGGGCGTCGGCGCGCTGATCACGATGACCATCGCGGGCCGGATCATCGGCCGCCACGGCAGCCGGAACGTGCTGCGGTTCGCGCTGCCCGGCACGGCGTTCTGTCTCGCGCTGGTCGGCCTCGCGCCGAACTACGCACTGCTGATCGCCGCCGGGCTGGTATTCGGGCTCTGCTTCGGCCTGGTCGACGTCGCGATGAACACGCAGGCCTCGACCGTCGAGCGCGCCTACGGACGTCCGCTGATGGGCGGCATGCACGCGGGCTGGTCGCTCGGCGCCGTCGCCGGTGGACTGGTCGGTGCGGCCACCGCGTGGCTCGGCTTCGGATTCACCGGCGCGCTGTGTCTCTTCGCCGTGGTCGGCCTGCCGCTGACGCTCGCGGTCGGCCCGCTCTACCTGCCCGAGTCCGCGCGTACCTCGTCCGCCGGGCACGCCGAGTCCCCGCGCCCGCGTCTCCCGCTGCTCGTCTACCTGTTCGGCGCGCTCGTCTTCTGCAGCTACCTCACCGAGGGCTCCATCGCCGACTGGAGCGGCGTGTACCTGCGTGACTCGCTCGGATCGGTGGAGACCGTCGCGGCGCTCGGATATCCGATGTTCGAGGCCTCGATGTTCCTCGGCCGGATGTTCGCCGACCGGCTCACCACGCGTCTCGGCGCGCGCACGTTGATCATGTCGGCGGGCGTGGTCGCGGCCGCCGCGTTCGCGCTCGTGGTCTTCGCGCCGACTCCCACACTCGCGCTGGCCGGTTTCGCCCTCGTCGGTCTCGGCGTGTGCGTGGTGACCCCGCTCGCCATGTCGTTGGCCGGAGCCGCCGGCGGCGCCGACACCGAGCGCGCGATCGCCGCCGCGAGCACGTTCGGCTACAGCGGCCTGCTGCTCGGGCCGGTCGTGATCGGATTCGTCAGCGCGGCCACCTCGATGCGAATCGGGTACGCAGTTGTCATCGGAGTCTGCGTCGCGATCGCTCTGAGTGCTAGGTTCGTTCCTCGGGGTCGGCACATAGAGGACAGGGGTAACCATGGCGACGCGGTTGAGCGGAGTGGTGATCCAGGCGTCAGATGTGAGGTCGCTGTCTGAGTTCTGGACGCGCGTCCTCGGCGAGGACGTCATGGACGGCGCGAACGGTCTTGCTCTGCGCTTCGTCGAGGCCGCGGGCCCGAAGCAGGCGAAGAACCGCGTGCACCTCGACCTGAAGGGCGGGCCCGAGCAGCTCGAGCGGCTGCTGGAGCTCGGTGCCGTGCGCGCCGACATCGGGCAGGGCGACGTGCCCTGGGAGGTGCTGGCCGACCCGGAGGGCAACGAGTTCTGCCTGCAGCCGCCGACCCCGGTGGACGAGCTGGACGGCGGCGCGGTCCTCGGCTCGGGCGCGGTCACCGCGCCGGTCCCGCGCTCGGTGCCCGACTCGGACGACGACTGGTACGGACGCGCCGTCGGCATCGGCGTGCACTGGGCGGCCGTGTGCCAGGACGCCGCCGACCCGCAGGCGCAGAGCAAGTTCTGGACGGCGGCGGCCGGCCCGGCCTGGAACGTGGTGGCCGAGGGCGACTGGGGCCTGGCCATGCGGCACGCCGACGACATCCGCTGCCCGATGCTGGTGCTGGGGCCGCCGCTCGCCGAGAAGGCCGGCCAGAACCGCGTCTACCTGCGCGTCACGCCGAACCCCGGCTCGCACGTCGCCGTCGAGACCAGCCGCCTGGTCATCGAGGGCGCCCGCCGCGCGGACGGCCTGCTGCTCGACCCCGAGCAGAACGAGTTCGGGGTCTCCTGAGCGGCTCGTAAATTATATCAAGAGTCTGTTGCCAAAGTGCACGCATGTGACACAGGTGCCTGCTTTGGGTGTGGATAATGTCGTGATAACGAAACGATCCGGTCGCGTTCCTGGTTTCATGAGAACTACTCATGGAAGCATTCGCCCATGGCCACCGTCGTCGCGTTCCATGCGCACCCGGATGACGAAGCCCTGCTGACCGGCGGCACGCTCGCGCGCCTGGTCGCGGAGGGGCATCGCGTCGTGCTCGTCGTGGCCTGCGACGGCGAGATGGGCGAGGCCCGGCCGGGCGGCGGCACCACCCGGCTCGACGAACTGCGCGCGAGCGCCTGCGTCCTCGGCGTCTCCCGCGTCGTCCACCTCGGCTATGCCGACAGCGGCCACGGCCCGCTGCTCCACCCCGACCCGTCCGACCGGGCCCGCTTCGTCAGCGCGTCGCCCGACGAGGCGGCCGAGCGGCTGGCCGATGTGCTGCGCGACGAGCGCGCCGAGATCCTCGTGGGCTACGACCCGAACGGCGGCTACCGGCACCGCGACCACATCCGCGTGCACGAGGTCGCCCTGCGCGCGGCGCGGTCGGCCGGCACGCCCCGGCTCATGGAGGCGACGCTGCCGCGCGAGCCGATTCTGCGTGCGTACAACGTGGTCAGCACGCTGAGATTGCTCCGGCGGTACAACGGTGCGGACGTTCGCTGTTCGTTCACCGCACGCGGCGAGATCACGCATCGGATCGACGTACGCAGATACGCCGACAAGAAGCGCGCGGCGCTCGCGTGCCACGCGTCGCAAACAGCCGGTACAGGTCGTTCCGCGCGCCTGTTCTGCCTCATGACGCGGCTGCCGCTGCCGGTCTTCGGCCTGCTTTTCGGCCGCGAGTACTACGTGGAGGTCGGCACGCCGAGCGGCTGGCTGGACTGACCTGGCTCGTGACCTGATCCGTGACCTGATCCGCCGTCAGATTCGCCGTCAGATACCGAAGAAACCGATGAGGATCGCGGTCCACCAGGCGAGTTGGGAGAAGGTGGCCGCGGCGACGGCGCGTACCGCGAAGGGCCGGGGCAGGTCGGAAAGCCGCGTGGCCCGTGGCAGGTCGGCGAGCGCCGCCGGCAGACCCTTCGCGTTGACGCCGTTGATACCCGCCGCGAGGCCGGCGACGAGCTTGACCCACATCAGCGGCTCGGTCAGGTCCGGATGCAGCAGCAGTCCGGAGAGGATCAGCCCGGCGTAGCCGACCCAGATCAGCGGATCGACGACGGCCGCGGCCTTCAGCGCGTCCGCCAGCGTGAAATCGTGCCGCCGCAGCAGCCCGTTCAGCGCGCAGACGTCCACCGCCAGCACCGCGCCGAAGCCGACGGTCAGTGAGATCAGGTGCAGCGCCACGACGGGATGGTGAAATCCGCGGCTGATGGTGAACCGCTGCGAGGCGATCAGCACGATCGCCCACAGCGCGGTGACTCCCGCGGCCGCCGCGGCGAGCCGTAGCCGCTCCGCGGGGCAGGGGGCGCGCAGCACGAATGGCGCGGGGGTGCGTGCGGTGCATGCGGTGGGCGTGGCGGCGGCGGCCGCGGTGGGTATGTCCGCGAGTGCGGTCGGTAGATGATCGTTCACGAGATGGAGTTTAGGTTAGGCTTACCTAACTTTCAAGACGGGATGAGAGATGGCCTCCGACACCGACTTCCTGTCCCGGCTGCCCGCCGTCTACGTCGGCTCGGGCGCCCTGGTCACCAACGCGATGCACGAGATCCTGCTCGTCAAGCCGACGTACAAGCCCGGCTGGGAGATCCCGGGCGGCTCGATGGACCCGCACGAGTACCCGCGCGAGACCCTGCGCAGGGAGTTGGTGGAGGAGCTGGGCTTCGAGCTCGAACCCGGGCCCGTGCTCGTCGTCGACTTCTGCCTCGCGCGCCCGGAGCGTCCGCGGCCGAGCATCATGTACGTGTTCGACGGCGGCACGCTGGACGAGCGTCAGCAGTCTGCGATCCGTCTCCCCGCGGACGAGCTCTCCGAGCACCGGTTCTTCCCCGCCGACGAACTCGACGACGCGTTACGCGGCACCCTGGCCCGTCGCGTGCGTGCCGCGTTGATCCAGCGTGCGGTCGGCGGCGTCGCGGAACTCGAGAACGGATACGCCCCCGGCGCGGCCCGCGGGCATCTCCGCGCGGGCGTCGACACGATGCGGTGACCGTGGCCCGAGCCGTGGCCGCGTCCCGCGCCGGACTCTAGACCCAAGCTTGACCTGCGTCCTCACCATTTCGCTGGACGCGCGCCACCCCGGCGGTGCACACTTCGCGCCATGTCAGCACCCTCTCCCGCCCGGCAGCTCGCGCTTGAGCATTTCCGCTGGGTCAGCGGCCACGCCGACGTCTGGTCCGTCTTCCGCGACGCCAAGGCGCTGTCCGCCGTCGTCGCCGCGCTGGCCGAGCCGTTCAAGGAGGGCGGTGTCGACGCCGTCTGCGGAGTCGAGGCCCGCGGCTTCCTGCTCGGCGCCGCCGTGGCCGTCGAGCTCGGCGCGGGCTTCCTCCCCGTCCGCAAGGGCACCGGCCTCTTCCCCGGCGAGAAGACCTTCGGCCAGACCGCCCCCGACTACCGCGGCCTGCGCCACACCCTCCGCCTCCAGCGCTCGGCCGTCGCCGAGAAGGACCGCATTCTGCTCGTCGACGACTGGATCGAGACCGGCAACCAGGCGCTCACCGTAAGGGGCCTGGTCGAGCAGTGCGGCGGCACCTGGGTCGGTTGCTCCGTCCTCGTCGACCAACTCTGCGAAACCTCGGCACGCGAGGCGCTCGGACCCATCCACGCGGTGCTCGACGCCGGCGAGCTCCCGGCGGATGAGGAGTCTGAGATGGTCGCCCCCGAGGGCTGATCAGAGGAGTCGCAACCCGTTATCGATCATGCCGACGTTCTCGTTGCGGCGTACCAGGATCACCGCCGTCAAGTACGCCAGATCCAAGACGAGGCATGCGACGTACGTCGGCGCGGGCCGCGGGCGCCTGGCGAGATCCGTCATTTGACAGAAGCGGTGCGGCGGACGGTCGCCATAGCGTTGAGTGGCACACCGGCACAGGACGGGCCCAACTATGGTTACTGATATCGACGCGTTCGTCGAGCGGGGTCGACGAACGCGGGCTGCGCTTCGCGCTGCTCGGCTCGCTGCGGGTCAGTCGCGGCGGCGAGGATCTCGACCTCGGCCCCCGGCAGCAGCAGGCCGTGCTCGCCCTCTTGCTGGTCCACGCGAATCGTCCGGTCACATACGACGAGCTGGTGGCCATGCTGTGGCCGACGGAGCCGCCGGCCAGCGCCACGAACATCCTGCACCGCTACGTCAGTTCTCTTCGACGCCTGATGGAGCCGGACCTGCCGCCCAGGGCATCGGGATCCTGGCTGCTGCGGCAGGGCGGGGCCTACCGGCTGCGCGCCGATGCGCGAACCCTCGATCTGCTCAGGTTCCGCGAATTGTCCGACCGGGCACGCGGACGCTCCGGCGAGGATCCCCGGACCGCGCTGCCGCTGTACGCGGCCGCTCTGGAACCGTGGGCAGGTCCGGTCGCCGCCGGACTCGAGCCCCTGCTCGGCGCGCTTCCGGTCTTCGCCGGGATCGCGGAGGAGTTCTCCTCGGCGGCGCTCGAAGCCGCCGACGCCGCGCTGTCGGTCGGCAAGGCCCGCGCCGTGCTCGCGGCGCTGCGCACCGCCGCCGAGCGCAACCCGTGGGACGAGCGGATCCGCGCCAGGCTGCTGCTCCTGCCGGCCGCCGAGGGCAAGCAGGCCGAAGCCGTCAGTGGCTACCGGGACCTGCGCCGACGACTCGCCGAGGACCTCGGGCGTCAACCCGGGTGCCGAGCTGCGCACCGCCCATGAACGGGTGCTGCGCCAGGACACGGCACCCGCCCCGGTCGCCCGCACACCCAAGCCGCCGGCGCCGAAGGAACTGCCGCCCCGACTGCCCGTCTTCATAGGCCACGGCGAGGCGGTGACGACCGTGATCCGCCGGTTCAGCGAACTACGGCGCGGACGCATGCCGATCCTGGTGGTGCGCGGGACTCCGGGCGTCGGCAAGACGGCCTTCGCCAATCACGTCGCGCACGCCGTCGCCGAGGAGTTCCCCGACGGCCAGCTCTTCGCGCGGCCGCATCCGACCACCGCGCACGCAAATTCGGTTCTCCGCCATTTCGCGCGGGCGCTGTCCGCGGCGGTTCCGGACGGCGAGGACATGCCGACGCTCGTCGGCGCGTACCGGACACTGATGTCGGACCGGAAGGTCCTGCTGGTGTTCGACGACGTCCGCGACGGCGACGAGCTCCGCCAACTGCTCCCCGACGCGCCCGGCTGCGTGGTGATCCGCACCAGCCGGGACGGCCTGACCGGTTTCGTCGCGGCCACCGGAGCCAGTGTGCTGACGATCGACCGGCTGAACGCCTTCGACGCGCGGCGGATGCTGCTCTCCCGCGTCGGCGACCCGGATCGCCTCGATCCCGAAGCGGTCGAGGCATCGTGTCGGCGTGCGGCGGCCTGCCTGTCGCGATCGCCGCCGTGGCGGCCCGCATCGCGGCCGGCCCGGACTTCGCGCTCGAGGCGGTTCGCCGGGAGCTCGGCGACGAAGCGAACTGCCTCGACGTCTTCACGGCCGGCATCCGTCCCCACCAGGTCAACGAGGTCAGAGCGGCGTTCACGGCGGCGTACACGTCGCTGACCACCGAGGCAGTCGCGCAGGCCCGCGAGCAGTTCTTCGCCGCCGTGCAGGCCTTTTCCAGGCTGGGCACCGACCGCTGGGCCGAGCGCGCCCGCCAGGAACTGCGTGCGTGCGGCGGCCGCGCGCTCACCCCGGGCCGGCCCGCGACCGTCAGCCTGACCCCCCCAGCAGTGGGAGATCGCACGCCTGGCCGCCGGAGGCCTGTCCAACAAGCAGATCGGCGAGAAGCTGTTCCTCTCGCCGCGCACCGTCTCGAGCCACCTCTACAAACTCTTCCCGAAGTTGGGAGTGTCCTCCCGGGCGGCCCTGCGCGACGCTCTGGAGGCAATCGCCGCGCAATGACGCAATGAGAGGCGTGCGCATCCCCATGGCGGTCTTGGGGGATCTCGGTTATGGTCCACGACAGATCAGCGCTTTGTTTTTCGATCAACCATAACCCATATCCTGTCTGGAGGGACCGCGATGTCCCCTTCGTGTCGTCAATGGCGTCGACTCGGGATCTCCGTACTGCTCACACCCACTCTCGCGGCGGCTGTCGTGCTTTCGCCGGCCGCGCTGGGTACGAATCAGGGCCACGCGTCGAGTGTCGAGAAAGATGTCACGGCCAACTTATTCGAGTATGACTTCAACTCCATCGCCACGGACTGCACCGATGTGCTCGGGCCGGACGGGTTCGGCGCGGTGCAGGTGGCGCCGCCGGAGGACTCGTACGACCAGGCGGGCCACTCCTGGTGGGACGTGTATCAGCCCGCGGACTACAGCATCGGGGGACGGCTCGGGACCGAGGCGCAGTTCGAGAGCATGATCAGCGCTTGTCACGCGGCGGGGGTCGAGGTCTACGTGGACGCGGTGCTGAACCACATGGCGGCCGGGACCGGCGGCCAGGACACGAGTTACGACGGGCAGAGTTTTGATTCGGGGACGCTGACGTATCCCGCATCCCCCTCGTATACGTCGGCTGACTTTCATAGCTATCCGGCCAATTGCCCGGAGCCGAGCGACAGCATCGTCAACTGGCTGAGCTATACCGAGGTCACACAGTGCCGGCTCGACGGACTGCCCGATCTCGCCACCGACACGACCGCCGTGCGCGATGCGGAGGCCGCCTATCTCAACAGCATGATCGAGATGGGGGTCGACGGGTTCCGGCTGGACTCGGCGACGGAGATCGGGGCGACGGATATCGCGGCGATCGAAATGAAGCTTGACGCCGATACGACCAGCGGCGGACCGGTGGCGATAACGCAGGAGGTCTATCCGGGGTCGAGCGGGCAGGACTCGCGGCTGAATCCGACGTCGTTCGAGGGCGACGGTTCGGTGACGGCCATCGACTATACGTATGCGATTACCGACGACTTCGAGAACGGGGATCTCGCCGCCCTCGACGGCTATTCGCCGGAGTTGCCGAGCGCGTCCGCGTCCACGTTCGTCACGAACCAGGACACCGAGCGCGCGAGCAGCCCGAGCCTGTCCTACGCGAAGGGCTCCGAGTACGTGTTGGCCGACGAGTTCCTGCTCGCGTACGGATACGGCAGCCCGCAGATCTTCTCAAGCTTCGAATACGGCAGCTACGACCAGGCGCCGCCCGACGCGTCCAATGGCGACGTCACCGACACCGTCTGCGGGACCGGTGCCTGGGAGTGCATGGAGCGGAATTCCGCGATCGACGCCATGGTCGGCTGGCACAACCTCGCGCTGACCGACGGCGGGGCCGTGGCGAACTGGGCGACGGACGGCAACGACCTGATCGCCTTCTCGCGCGGCGATGCCGCCTGGATCGCGATCAACAACGGGAGCGCCGCTGAGACGGCCACTTTTGCGACCGGGCTGCCGGACGGCTCGTACTGCGACATCATCGCGGACACATACAGCAACGGGACGTGCAGCGGCAGCGGCATCGTCGTCGCGAATGGCCAGGCAACGGTCACGGTCCCGGCCGACGGCTCGGTGGCGATCGACGCGAACTCCGTGATCGGCAACGCGACCGCGGTCATCGACGTGACCGTGCCGTCGAGTTCCCCCAGCAGCGACACGGTCTACATCGCGGGCGACTTCTCGGCGCTCGGCACCGGGATTCCGTCCGGCACCGACTGGGAACCCGGCCTGCATCCGATGACGCGCACCGGCACGGACGAGTGGCAGGCCGTCGTGCACGCCGCGTCCGGCACGACGCTGCAGTACAAGTTCGACCTCAACGGCACCTGGACGAACGTCGAAGAGGCCGCGAGCTGCGCGAACGAAGCCAACCGAAACTTCTACTTCAACGGAGCGGACAGCAGTCATACGGCGTCTGACACCGTCACCGACTGGGGCGGGTTGAACGGATGCTGATTTATAGTCACTGATTTGTAAAGCCGTTGGCCTATTCGTCGGGAGAGATGCGCGACCGCGCGAGGAACGGCGGGCCGACGATGAGCGGGTCGGCCCGCCCGACCAGGTCGTCGTTCTTGCCCTCGTAGGGCACCTGTGACAGCACGAAGCGCATCGCCTCGATCCTGGCCAGCCGCTTGCCGTTGCCGTTCACGACGGTCCACGGAGCCCAGTCCCGGTGCGTCGCCGCGAACATCGCCTCCTTGGCCATCGTGTAGGCGTCCCAGCGGTCGAGCGACGCGAGGTCGTGCTGGCTGAGCTTCCAGCGGCGCACCGGGTCGACGTCGCGGATCACGAAGCGCGTCAGCTGCTCGGCGCGGGAGACGGAGAACCAGAACTTCACCAGGATGACGCCGTCATCCGCGATCATGTGCTCGAACATCGGCGCCTGCTTCAGGAACAGCTCGTACTCCGCCGTCGAGCAGTAGCCCATCACCGGCTCGACCGTCGCCCGGTTGTACCAGGACCGGTCGAAGAGCACGATCTCCCCGGCCGACGGAAGGTGCGCCACGTAGCGCTGGAAGTACCACGCCGTCCGCTCCTGCCGGTTCGGGTTGTTCAGCGCCACGACGCGCACGCCGCGCGGGTTGAGGTGCTGAATGAACCGCTTGATGGTGCTGCCCTTGCCTGCCGCGTCTCTGCCCTCGAATACGACGACGAGCCGGGCGCCGGTGTTCTTCGCCCACGTCTGCAGCTTCAGCAGTTCGATCTGCAGAGCGCGCTTCGTCGGGTCGTACTCGATACGTCGCAGCAGGCTGTCATACGGGTAGTCCTGCCGCCAGGTGTCCACCTCGCGGCCGTCCGGGCGGATCAGGATCGGGTCGTAGCCGTCGGGGTACTCCACTCGGAGATCCGCGTGCGTACGGTATTCCCGCACCCAGTCGCTCAAATGTCCGTCGATCGTCTCCAGATCGACCAGCGGGTAGCGGACCTCGCGCGGATCCAGTCGAGGGTGCTCCTCGTGCATACCGACTCCGGCTCCTTCCGCCGCAGGCCACGACGTCGTCGTGGCCGATGACTCCCAGTCGGACGATCTATATCGAATATCAAAGCATATAGCACGGAATCGGCTGATGCGGGACACGTCTGTTACGCTGATCGGTACTTTCCTCACGCATCCAGCCACCGTCGACCGTCAAGGATCCAGGCATCCCCATGCCCGAACAGCTGCTCGCCGGCGCCGCGCGCTACGGCTCCGCCGCCGCCGCGCCACCCGCCCGCACGCTGCTGTCGATCCTCGACGCCACGGTCGCGTTGCACCCGCAGTCGCCGGCCCTGGACGACGGTGTCCGCCGACTGGATTACGCGACGCTCCGCGCGGAGGTCACCGAACTGGCCGAACGCTTCGCGCGGACCGGAGTCCGCCGCGGCGACCGCGTCGGCGTGCGCATTCCGTCCGGAAGTGCGGACCTCTATATAGCGATCTTGGCAGTCCTCGCGGCCGGAGCCGCGTACGTCCCGGTCGACGTGGACGACCCCGAGGAGCGGGCCAGGCTCGTGTTCGGCGAGGCGGCGGTGCGGGCCGTGATCGGCGAGGGGCTGAGCATCGAGCTGCGCGGCGAGGCGGCCGTGGACGTGTTGTCGGACGTGTACCTGGACGTGTCGTCGGACGTGGCCCTGGACCTGGCCCTGGACGTAGCGCCGTCGGCGCCCGCGACCGAGCCCGGCGACCACGAACCCGCCGCTGAGCCGAACGCCGCTGAGTCCACCGCCGCTGAGTCCAACGCCGCGGCGCCCGAGCCGGGCGACGACGCGTGGATCATCTTCACCTCCGGTTCGACCGGCACCCCGAAGGGCGTGGCGGTCACCCACCGCGGCGCCGCCGCGTTCGTGGACGCCGAGGCCCGCATCTTCCTGCGCAACGCGCCGCTCGGCCTCGGCGACCGCGTGCTCGCCGGCCTCTCGGTCGCGTTCGACGCGTCCTGCGAGGAGATGTGGCTCGCCTGGCGGCACGGCGCTTGCCTGGTCCCGGCGCCGCGCTCGCTGGTGCGCAGCGGCGTGGACCTCGGGCCGTGGCTGGTCGAGCACGGCATCACGGCCGTGTCCACGGTCCCGACGCTCGCCTCGCTCTGGCCCGTCGAGGCCCTGGACCACGTCAGGCTGCTGATCTTCGGCGGCGAGGTCTGCCCGCCCGAGCTCGCCGAGCGGCTCGCGGTGGACGGCCGCGAGGTGTGGAACACCTACGGCCCGACCGAGGCCACCGTCGTCGCCACCGCCGCGCCGCTCACCGGCGAGGGCCCGGTGCGCATCGGCCTGCCGCTGGACGGTTGGGAGCTCGCCGTCATCGACCCGCAGGGCCGGCCGGTGGCGTCCGGCCAGTCCGGCGAGCTGGTGATCGCGGGCGCCGGCATGGCCCGCTACCTGGACCCCGAGAAGGACGCGGCGAAGTACGCGCCGCTGCCCTCGGTCGGCTGGGACCGCGCGTACCGCAGCGGCGACCTGGTCCGCGCGGATCCGGAGGGCCTGGTCTTCCTCGGCCGCGCGGATGAGCAGATCAAGCTCGGCGGCCGCCGCATCGAGCTCGGCGAGATCGACGCCGCGCTGCAGGCGCTGCCGGGTGTCGCGGCGGCCGCGGCCGCGGTGAGGGGTCCGGCGGGCGGGCAGGTGCTGATCGGGTACGTGGTGCCCAGCGAGCCCGTCCCGGACTCGCTGGACGAGAGCGCGGACTTCGGGCCGATCCCGTTCGACGCGGTCGAGGCACGTTCCCTGCTGATCGCGAAGCTTCCGGCCGCGCTCGTGCCGCGGATCGCGATCGTCGACGCGCTGCCCACGCGCACCTCGGGCAAGGTCGACCGGAACGCGCTGCCCTGGCCGCTGCCGGATTCCGGTATCGAGATCGAAGCCACGGAAGCCGTCGAGCTGACGCCGCGGCAGGAAGCGCTGGCCGAGCAGTGGGCGGCGGTCCTCGGCGAGCGCCCGCCGTCCCTCGCCGCCGACTTCTTCGACGCCGGCGGCGGCAGCCTCGCGGCCGCGCGCTTCGTGTCCGTGCTCCGCGCGCAACACCCGACCGTGACCGTGCGCGACGTGTACGACAATCCCTCGTTCGGCGGACTGTCGGCTCGGCTCACCGAGCTGACGCCGACGAAGACCGCCACCACGGCCCAGCCGCAGAACGACGTGGTCGTCACGCCGGTTCCGCGCTGGTTCCAGTGGGCGCAGGTCGGCGCCATGATTCCGCTGAGCATCATCGGTTCGATGCGCTGGCTGACGGTGCTGGCCGCGCTCGCCGACATCCTCGCGCCGACCTGGGCGCCGCACGTCGCGTGGGCCTGGATCGCCGTCGGATTCGTGCTCTTCGTTACTCCGCCCGGGCGAATCGCCGTCACCGCGCTGGGCACCCGCGCCCTGCTGCGCGACCTGCAGCCGGGGGAGTACCCGCGCGGCGGCGGCGTCCACCTGCGCCTGTGGGCGGCCGAACAGCTTTCCCTGCACACGGCGGTCGTGAGCATCGCGAGCGGGCCGTGGATACCGCTCTATGCCCGCGCGCTCGGCGCCCGCATTCACAAGGACGCGGTACTGCATTCGCCCCCGCCGGTCACCGGAATGCTCCGATTGGCTGAAGGTGCCGCGATCGAGCCCGAGGTGGACCTGTCCGGACACTGGATCGACGGCGGCACGGTGCGGGTCGGCGAGATCCGCGTCGACGCGAACGCCTCGGTCGGCGCCCGCTCCACACTGCTGCCCGGCGCCCGCATCGGCCGGCACGCGCGCGTCGCCCCCGGTTCGGCGGTCGACGGCGAGGTGCCCGGCGGCCAGCACTGGGCCGGATCGCCCGCGAAGCGCGTCGGCAAGCTCAGCAAGAGCGAGCGCGGAGTCGTGCGTGCGCCGTACACGCGGCACTGGACCGTCGTCTACGGCCTCACCGCGTCGCTGCTGGGCCTGATCCCGCTCGCGGCGGCCGTCCCGGCGCTCGCCGTCCTCGGCTCCTTCACGAGCGGCAGCGGCAGCGCGTGGGCGGCGCTCGGCGACGCGATTCCGGGCGTGCTTCCGGCCGTCCTCGTGTTCTTCCTGGTCTTCGGACTGCTCCTTCTCCTCGGAGTACGGGCCCTGAGTATCGGCATGCGGCCCGGCGACTACCCGCTGCACAGCCCCGCGGCGTGGCGCGTCTGGACGACGACGCAGCTGATGGGAATGGCCCGCGTCTGGCTGTACCCGCTCTACGCGTCCATCGCGACGCCGACCTGGCTGCGCCTGCTCGGCATGAAGGTCGGGCGCGACGTGGAGCTGTCCACGGTGCTCGCCGTGCCCGCGATGACGAGCGTGGACAACGGCGCCTTCCTCGCCGACGACACGATGATCGCGCCCTACGAGCTGTCCGACGGACGGCTGAGCGTCGGCACGGTGCGCATCGGCAAGCGTGTGTTCGTCGGCAACTCCGGCATGGTCGGGCATGGCCGCAAGCTGCCCAAGGGCAGCCTCGTCGGGGTGCTCTCCGCCGCGCCGCGTAAGGCCAAACGAGGGAAGTCCTACCTCGGCATGCCACCCGAACGGCTGCGTCGCGCGAATCAGGACACCGACAGTTCGCTCACCTACGACCCGCCGCGCAAGCTCAAGGCCGCGCGTGCCGCCGTCGAAGTGTGCCGGGTGATCCCGGCCGCGTGCACGGCCGCGCTGCTGCTGCTCGCCGCCGCGATCGAGGTCGAGCTCGCCGCGAATGCCGGACTCGTCGTCGCCACGGTGCTCGGCGGACCGGTGATCCTCGGCGTCGGGGCGCTCGCCGCCGCGCTGTCCTCGGCGGCCAAGTGGGCGCTCGTCGGCCGGATCAAGGCCGAGGACCAGCCGCTGTGGAGTTCATTCGTCTGGCGTAACGAACTCGCCGACAACTTCATCGAGCTGATCGCCGCGCCCTGGTTCGCGGAGTCCTGGCTCGGCACCGCGCCGCTCAACCTGTGGCTGCGTTCACTCGGCTCGAAGATCGGCCGCGGCGTGTGGTGCGACACGTACTGGCTGCCCGAGGCCGACCTGATCGTGCTCGAGGACGGCGCGACCGTGAACCGCGGCTGCGTCGTGCAGACCCACCTGTTCCACGACCGCGTGATGAGCATGGACGTCGTGACCCTGCATGCGGGCGCCACGCTCGGACCGCAGTGCGTCATCCTGCCCGCCGCGAGCATCGGCGCCGCGGCGACCGTCGGTCCGGCCTCGCTGGTGATGCGCGGCGAGGGGGTGCCGGCCCGCACCCGCTGGGCCGGGAACCCGATCGCGCCCTGGACCGAGCACGCCGGCGACGAAGAGAACTGACACACAGAGCGATGGCTGAACCGTACTTCCCACAGCGCGGCAACGAGGGCTATCTGATCACCCGCTACGAACTGGGGCTCGTTTACCGCGTCTCGTCGAACCGGCTGGACGGCGGCGCGGTGCTCACCGCCACGGCGACCGGCCCCGAGCCGCTGCGCGAGCTCGTCCTCGACCTGTCGAGCGCGCTGCGCGTGGACCGCGTCGCCATCGACAGCGAGCACCGGGTCACCCGCGCCCGGCACACCCAGCGTGCCGACAAGCTGCGCGTCACGCCGGCCGAGCCGCTGGCCGCCGGGCACACGTTCAAGATAGAGATCAGGTACAGCGGCACGCCCAAGCCGATGAACAGCCGCTTCGGCACGCTCGGCTGGGAGCAGCTGACCGACGGCGTGCTCGTGGCCAGCCAGCCGATCGGCGCGCCCTCCTGGTTCCCGTGCGACGACCGCCCGGACCGCAAGGCCTCGTATCGGATCACGGTGACCACGCAGTCGGCGTACCACGTCGTGGCCAACGGCGTGCTGGTCAGCCGCGTGGGCGGCGGCTCGAACACGACCTGGACGTACCGGCAGGACGAGCCGATGGCGACCTACCTGGCGAGCGTGCAGATCGGCAAGTACCGCAGCGTCGAACTGTCGAATCGCGGCGTACAGCAGCGCCTGGTCGTCCCGCCGCGCTTCGTCAGCCGCGCGAAGACGGCGTTCGCCAACCAGCCGCGGATGATCGAGGTCTTCGAAAGGTTCTACGGTCCGTATCCCTTCGAAGGCGGATACACGGCCGTGGTCGCGGACGACGACCTGGAGATCCCGATCGAGGCGCAGGGCATGTCGATCTTCGGCGTGAACCACCTCGCGGCGGCCTGGGAGAACGAGCGGCTGATCGCGCACGAGCTGTCCCACCAGTGGTTCGGCAACAGCCTGACGATCCTCGACTGGCGCGACATATGGCTGCACGAGGGGTTCGCCGCGTACTCGGAGTGGCTCTGGTCCGAGGTCTCCGGCCAGCGCTCGGCCGACGAGCACGCGCGCCGCTGGCACCAGCGGCTGACGAAGCGGCCGCAGAACCTGGTGCTCGGCGATCCCGGCCCGGCGGACATGTTCGACGACCGCGTGTACAAGCGCGGCGCCCTCACCCTGCACGCGCTGCGGCTGACCATCGGCGACGTGGCCTTCCTCAGGACCATGCGTCAGTGGACGGCCGCCCACCGGCTCGGCGGCGTGCGCACGGCGGACTTCGTGAAGCTCGTGACGGCGAGTGAGACCCCTGTGATGACCCGTCCGGAGGTCTTCTTCGAACGCTGGCTCGAATCGCCGAAGCTGCCTCCGCTGCCGCCCGTGTGACATGCGGGCACAAGTGAATACGAACAGCGATACACCGGTGCTACGCTGCGGTTCGTGCCCAAGCGCGATGAAGACGGTGGGAACGGTTCCGGCGACGCGGGCACGATCCGCCTCGCCGCAGTGGGCGACCTGCGCATGGCCGTCGAGCAGCGCGGCGCGCTGCGTCCCCGGTACGCGTCCGTCGTCGAGTCCGCCGACGTGCTGCTGCTCGCTGGCGGCCTGACCGCCTCGGGCCTGGTCTCCGAGGCCGAGACGCTCGCCGACGAGCTCGACGGCATCGGCATCCCGATCGTCGCCGTCCTGGGCGCCCGCGACCACGAGGTGGGCCAGGAGTCGCTGATGCGCGGCGCGCTCACCTCGATGGGCTGGACGGTACTCGAGGCCAGTTCGGTGGTGCTCGACATGGGCGGCATGCGCCTCGGCGTCGCGGGCACCACCGGCTTCCCGGGCGGTTTCGGCATCGACTACCAGCTCTGGTCCGTGGTCCGCGAGCACCGGCAGGCCGACCGCGAGCAGGTCAGCAACGCGCGCTTCGGCAACGCCCTCGCCGAGCTCGCGGAACAGGGCGCTGATTTCCGCGTCGCGCTCACGCACTACTCGCCCGCCCCCGGCACCCTCAAGGGCGAGCGCGAGACCATCCGCGCGAACCTCGGCAACCAGATTCTCGGCAGCAGCATCGACGCGGCCGGCGCCGACGTGGCCGTGCACGCCATGGCGCGCCGCGGCACGCACGTCGCCCGCACCCTCGGCGGCGTCCCCGTCTACAACGTCTCGCAGCCCGTCCTCGGCGCCCCCTACGTCGTGCTCACCCTGCCCGCTCCGGCCTTCGCGGGATAGCAGGCGAGCAGGCGAGTCAGGCGAGTCTAGACGGCCAGCGGCGCCCGCACCTGGCTGCTGCCGGGCACCGGTGACGACGCGTCCGCGCCGAGCTCGACTATGCGGTTCGCCGCGTCCACGTGCACGATGCGCGGCTGATACTCCTGCTCCTGCCCGTACGCGACCTGCAGGTAGCTGATCAGGATCACGAGATCGCCGGGGTGCACGAGGTGCGCGGCGGCTCCGTTGATCCCGATGACCCCGGAGCCGCGTTCGCCCTCGATGACGTACGTCTCGAGCCGAGCGCCGTTCGTCACGTCCACGATGGCGACGAGTTCGCCGGGCAGCAGGTCGGCGGCGTCCATCAGGTCGCGGTCCACGGTCACCGAGCCGACGTAGTCCAGGTCGGCGTGCGTCACCGTGGCGCGGTGGATCTTGGATTTGAGCATGGTGCGGTACATCGGTCGCTCCCGGGTCCGTTCCAGTCCCTCGCGGGTACCGGACGATTCAGTGGCCGGGGACATAGTAATCGGGGACATGTAATCAGAGTCATCCCGGCCGTTCGTCACACTTCCCCTTCGGCATCCGTCATCAGGGTGAGAGCCGAACGACGGAAGGAACCACGATGGAAGCCCGGATGAAGAACCCCGCAGTCCTGCTGCCCGGCGTCATGAAGCCGATCCAGGAGATCAACGCGCAGACCGCGGCCTCGGGCGTGCCCGAGCTGATCGTGCAGCTGGTGCACATGCGGGCCAGCCAGATCAACGGGTGCAGCGTCTGCGTGACCTACGGACTGCAGGGTCTGCGCAAGGCCGGCGAGACGGACGAGCGGATGGCGCTGATCGCGGCCTGGCGGGAGGCGCCGTATTTCACCGACGCCGAGCGTGCCGCGCTGAACCTGGCCGAGCACGCGACGCGGCTGGCCGACAAGTCCGACCCGGTGCCGGACGCGGTGTGGGACGAGGCGGCCGAGCACTTCGACGAGAAGCAGCTCGCCGGGATCGTGCTGACGATCGCGATGACGAACATGTTCAACCGGATCAACGCGACGACTCGGCAGATTCCGGGCAACTGGGGCTGAGCTGCCCGGCGGGAGGGCCTGCCGCGGCAGGCCCTCCACTCAGTCTGTTCCAGTTGTTCCAGGGGCCGGCGCCGGTCCGGTGCTCTCCCGCACGATCAGCTGCGTCGCCAGCTCCATGCTGAGCGCCTCGTGCGCGTGACCGTCGAGCTGGCGCATCAACATGGTGACGGCGGTCCGGCCCATCTCCTGCAGCGGCTGCCGCACGGTCGTCAGCCGCGGCGTCGAGGCCCGGCTCACGTCGATGTCGTCGAAACCGGTCACCGACAGGTCCTCCGGCACGCGCAGCCCGCGCGCGCTCGCCGCCGCCAGCACGCCGATCGCGACCTTGTCGTTGAAACAGACGACCGCCGTCGGCCGCGGCCGCAGGTCCAGCAGTTCGCCGCCCGCGCGCAGGCCCGTGTTCGTCGCGGGTTCGCCGTGCCGCATCAGCTCGGGATCGCCGAGCACGCCGACCTCGGAGAGCGCGGCGAGATGCCCGCCGACCCGGTCGTCGCGGGTGTGCCAGTACGTCGGCCCCGTGATCACGCCGATCCGCCGATGCCCCAGGTCCACGAGGTGCCGGGTGACGGCCCGGGCCCCGGAGAAGTGCGCCGCCGAGATCGAGACCGTGCCGCGCGGCACGTCTATCCGCGGGTCCACGACCACGAAGGGGTAACTGCGCGCGGCCAGCGCCTCCAGGTCCGCGCGCGGCTCCGGCGGCAGGATCAGCACCGCGCCGCGCGCGTCCCGCCGCTGCGGCAGTTCGCGCAACGACGTCGAGCGCGCGGCCGCGTCGCCCGCGCTGAGCACCATCTCCTGGCCGTGCAGCGCCAGCGTCTCCGCGATCGACGTGACTATGTGCCCGAAATAATCCGTCAGCAGGTAGGGGCAGCGCACGAACACCGGGGGGCGTACTATCTGCAGCCGCGCCCGCTGCTTCCGCGGCTCCGGCGCCCGATCGCCGAGCCGGTCGACGACCTCCAGCACCCGTTCGCGGGTGTCGGCCGCCACGTTGTCACCACCGTTGATCACCCGCGAGACGGTCGCGATCGACAGCCCGGTCTCCGCCGCGATCGCCCGCACGGTGACCCGGCCCGCGCTCGCGCCGATGGTTCCGGAACCTCCTCTCCCGGAACCTATGCCTGAAACAGAGTCTTGTTTCATCGCTTCCCCATAACAATCCTCTGTGGTATGGACCAATTGTCCTGCAGGTGATTGACCCCCGGCCGAGTGTACTGCTGCAATCGCGATCGCGGTTGTTTCGATGTTGTTTCAGTCGCAATCGAAGGGATCACCCACACACGATGAAGATCAGGATAAGACCCCGAACAGCCGGCGCCCTGTCGCTGGCCGCCGCCGCGCTGCTTGCCGCGGGCGGCCTCGGGCTCGTCGCGGCGGCCCCTGCCACCGCCGCCGGAGCCGCCTTACCCGCCCACTACGCGGCGCCCTACCTGCAGGTCAACGGCTCCGACGTCGGGGACATGTCCGCCGACAAGTCCGCGACCGGCCTGAAGTACTACACGCTCGCCTTCCTCACCCCGCAGTCCGGCTGCACCCCGCAGTGGGAGGACGGCGGCGAGGCGATGAACGCCTTCACCTCGCAGGTCGGCTCGATCCAGAGCGGCGGCGGCAACGTCATCATCTCCTTCGGCGGTGAGCCCAACGGCAGCACGCCGAACGAGATCGCGCAGACGTGCACCAGCGTCTCCTCGCTGACCGCCGCCTATCTGAACGTGGTCAACACCTACGGTGTCACCCGCCTCGACTTCGACATCGAGGGCAGCGTCCTGTCCGACACCGCCGCCACAACGCGCCGCGATCAGGCGCTGGCCGCTCTGCAGGCTGAGGATCCGGCGGTGCAGGTGGACTTCACTCTCGCGGTCGCGTCGAACGGGCTGCCGACCGGCAGCGGCTCGGAGTACGCGCTGCTGCAGGACGCGAAGAACAACGGTGTGAAGGTGTCCGTGGTCAACATCATGACGATGGACTTCTACGATGGTCAGCCCGTGCTCAGCGACGCC